>NZ_JBICYJ010000037.1:0-89433 GCF_043200835.1 Kitasatospora sp. NPDC048365 | reverse complement strand
TAAGCGTCTTCACCCGGGCGAGCGTCCAGCGCTGGTCCTCCCAGCCGTGAAGCAACGGGCCGCGCTCCAACTCGCTCTCCAGTCGGGCGATTTGCTTCTCGCTTAGCTTCGGACGACCAGGTGAGCCCTTCGAGAGGACCCCGGCCTCACCGCGCCCACGCCACTGCCGGCGCCATCTCTCCACCGATCGCTCACTGATCCGCAGCGCGGTCGCGATCTCCCCGTTTTTCTCCCCGCCCTCGAAGCGTTCCACAGCCTGCAGCCGGATCCGCTCCCGCGCGGCCCTCTCAGCGTCGGTCAACCCGCCGCCTTGCGCGTGTCTCACAGCTCAGGGCTACCGGACCCACCCGGCAGCTGTCAGGCAGTCGCCCCGACATCACGCTTTCAGGTTCAGTAGCGGCGGGAGGCTTGACACCGCGTTCGTTGAGTTGGATCGCGATGCCGTATGCGGTTTCTCCCGTCAGGCAGTCCTTGAAGATGTCGGCTACCACCTTCGCCTCGTTCTCGACGAGTCGGCCTTTGTCTGGGCCTTTGCGTATCCAGCCGTAGGCGATCCGGCCTTGGACCCTGCCTTCCTGCGCGGTGGCCAGGTGCATGTGGGCGACACGTCGGGCCGTGTCCTCGGAGGACTTGAGGGCCATGACGCACATCATGCGGGCCATGTGGCGGTCGCTGTCGTTGATGAGGTTCATCCGGCCACCAGTCGCGCCGACCACTGGGCGCTGGGTGTGCTCGACTATGTCGATGAGGTCCTCGAGGTCGCGTGGCTGACGCACCAGGCGGTCGAGGTCGTAGAAAATGACGCCATCGATCACCCCGTTGCTCAGGTCCGCGAGCAGTCGGCGGAACTCGGGACGGAGCACGACCCAGTCGACGCTGCCGTCGGCGCGGGTAATCTCCCGCTTCTTGAATGCCGAGGTGTCGTTCTCCTTGTAGATCTTCGCGAATGGTCCCCAGCCCAAGCGGTGACGGGTGTCTTCGGCGTCCGTGTGCTGACGGTCGACGCCTGCCTCCAGGCCGAAGCGGTCGGAGGAGATCCGCAGGTAGGCGCCCGGGCGCCTGGGAAGGAACCTGGAGAGCTCGTCGTGCAGGTTGAGGGTGACCCTGCCACCGCGGGCGTGGGCGGGGACCTCGAAGTCGCTCCAATCGAAGGACGGGTCTACCGGTTCGGTCATGGCGAGGTGCTCCTGGGTCTTCGTGCCTTCCGACACCAGGCACTTTCCATCCGAACCAGGGGCTTGGTGGTGCTGCGATCGAGGGCTACGATCCGCCGATCTCGCAGGTCAGGGCATACTTCCTGCATGCGAGTCGACTTCGATCCCAAGACCATGCCCCGTGGCGACTTCTACCGGTTGCTGACCGCTGTGGTCGTGCCCCGGCCGATCGCGTGGGTGTCCACGGTCAGCCCTGATGGCTTTACAGCGAACCTTGCCCCGCACTCCTTCTTCACCATCGCGTGCGTGGAGCCGCCGATCGTCCAGTTCACCTCGGTCGGCCGCAAGGACACCCTGCGCAACGTCGAGGCGAACGGCGAGTTCGTGGTCAGCTTTGCGCCCGAGGAACTGTTCGAGCAGATCAACGCGACCGGCACGGACTTCCCGGAGGGCGAGGGCGAGTTCGAGGCGGTCGGGATCCGGCCGGAGCCGTCCCTGCTGGTCAAGCCGCCCCGGGTGGCCGCCTCGCCGGTCGCCCTGGAGTGCCGCCTGCACAGCACCGTCCGGCTCGGCGACTCCACCGTGGTCTTCGGCCGCGTGGTGCACGCGGCCGTCGACGACACCGTCCTGGTCGACGGCCACCCCGAGATCACCCGGCTGCGCCCGCTCGCCCGGCTCGGCCGCAACGAGTGGGGCACCACCGCCGGGATCCGCGAGATCGCCCGGATCCCGTACGGGGAGTGGCCCCGGGACTGACCCGCGGGGCGGGTGCGGTCAGCTGCAGTCGCAGCAGCACCCGTCACAGCAGTCGCAGCCGTCGCAGCAGCAGTCGCACCCATCGCAGCAGTCGCCGCAGTCGCAGTTGCGGGCGCAGAAGCCTTCCTTGCGCTCGCGCGACCAAGGATCCTCGTGCTCGCAGCAGAGCAGCTGGCAGGTGCAGGCCATCGCCAGCCACACCGCGCAGCCCGAGATCAGCGGACGGCGGGGCCTGGGCCCGCGCGGGTGCTGGTGGCCCGGGTTGCCGTCCGGCGGAGCGGTCGGCATCACGGCCGCCGGGCCGTTGCCGGCCGGGTCGGTGACGGCCTGTGCGGTGCCGGTCGGGTCGGTGAGGGCCTGTGCGGTAGCGGTCTGTGCGGTGGCGCTCTGTCCGGCGAGCGAGGGCAGGGTGCAGGACGGGCCGTGGCCGAAGACCCGGTCGACTGCCGCGCCCGTCTCGTGGGCGAGCAGCAGGTGCACCAGGGCGCGGTCGGTGAGCTCCACGTCGCGCAGCGCCAGGCGGATGCCGTGCACCGCGTCCCGGCACAGCCGCTCCGCCTCGGCGCGCGAGGTGCCGGTCGCGGTCAGCGGGTTCCACTGGCCCGCCTCGGCGTCGGCGTCCTGGTCCTCCGCGGCGTCCAGCAGGTGCGCCAGCCGTCCGAACAGCCGGCCCGCCTCGGCGAGCGCGGACGCGTTCCCCGGCCGGCCCGCCAGCACCGCGGTGTGCGCGAACGCCGCCGCCGTCGCCGTCTCGGTCGGCTCGGTCACCAGCAGCACCGAGGCGCCGGGCGCGAGCGAGGACTCGATCTCCGCCTGCCGGGCCGCCGCGTCCACCAGCACCGCCGTGTCGAAGCCCAGCACCGAGCCGCCGCCCGCGCTCTGCCGGTCCCAGCGCCGGGCGACCGCGCGGGCCCCTGCCGCCACCGGACGCCGCGCGAACACCCCGTCGCCGTCCACCACGTGGTCGCGCATCTTCACCGAGGCCAGCGCCAGCGACACCGCGGCCGCCAGCCTGGCCCCCTCGCCGCGCGCCACCGACGCCGAACGCATCCCGCGCAGCGGGCACGGGCCCGCCGTCCGCCGGTCGCCGCCCGCGGTGCCCTGCGGACCCTGCGCCTCGACCAGGACCGATATCAGCAGCCCGTCGTAGTTGGTCGCGGTCCGGGCCAGCTGCCCGTGGTCGTCGCGCAGCGCCAGGCACAGGCCGCACAGGTGCGCCAGCCACGACGCGTGCAGCTTCTCCGACAGCCGGTGCCGGCACGGCCTGATGATCCCGAACATGGAGCCCCCTGTTGTGCACCCCCGATGGAGATCGTGATCCTAGCGGCTCCACGGCCCGTCAGGGCAGGTACGGAAGGTGGGCGAGACGGCCCCGGCCCGGGTCGAGCGACGCTAGCATCGGCACTTCGCCGACCACGGGAGACCGCTGCCATGTCCTTGCCGCGCATCGGAGTCGTCATCGTGACCATGGGCACCCGCCCACGGGAGCTGGCGGCGCTCCTGGCCTCGGTGGAGAAGCAGGACTCCCCGGCGGCGCGGGTGGTCCTGGTGGGGAACGCGACACCGCTCACCGACGTCGCGACGGACGCGACCAAGGTCCCGCTGGAGGAGAACCTGGGCTGCCCCGGCGGTCGCAACGTGGCCCTGGAACTGCTGCGCGACTCGGGTGAGGTCGACGTCGTCGTCGAACTCGACGACGACGGCCTGCTCATCGCCGACGACGTGTTCCGCACGGTCCAGCACCTGTTCGCGGAGGACCCGGAGCTGGGGATCGTCGGATTCAGGGTCGCCGACGAGCACGGGCACACCGAGCGGCGCTGGGTGCCCCGGCTCCGTGCGGACGACCCGATGCGCCGCGGCCCGGTGACCGCGTTCCTCGGCGGGGGCCACGCCCTCTCGATGCCCATGCTCCGGCAGACCGGCCTGTGGGCGGGGGAGTTCTTCTTCGGCCACGAGGAGTCCGACCTGGCCTGGCGCGCGCTCGACGCGGGATGGAAGATCCTCTACGAGCCCGATCTCGTCCTCCAGCACCCGAGGACCTCACCGGCCCGGCACGCGGGCCACTACCGGTTCACCGCCCGTAACCGGGTGTGGCTGGCCCGCCGGCGCCTCCCGCTCCTCCTCATTCCGGTTCACCTCGGCGTGTGGATCCTGCTCACCACGGCGCGGACCCGGACCCTCGCGGGCCTGACGGCGTGGTGGGGCGGATTCTTCGAAGGCGTCCGGACGCCGTGCGGCCCGCGCAGGCCGATGAGCTGGGGAACGGTCTGGCGGATGACACGCCTGGGACGCCCGCCGATCATCTGACGCGGAGTGCGGGATCGCTCGGCCCAACCCTGTTGCTAGGGTGATCGAATGACAGTCATTCGGCAGGTCCAGGTCACGTTCGACTGCGCGTCACCCGAGCGGGTCGGCCGCTTCTGGTGCGAGGTGTTGGGGTACGTCCCGACCCCGCCGCCGCAGGGGTTCGCCAGCTGGGAGGAGTACACCGCCTCCCAGGCGCCCGAGGACCGCGACTCCTGGTTCGTGGCCAAGGACCCGTCAGGCGCCGGACCGCGGCTGTACTTCCAGCGCGTCCCCGAGGGCAAGTCCGTCAAGAACCGGGTGCACCTCGACGTCCGGGTCGGCACCGGCCTGGTCGGCGACGAGCGGCTGGCCGCCCTCACCGCCGAGAGCGAGCGGCTGGTCGCGCTCGGCGCGGTGGTCGGCCAGGTGCTGTACGCCGACGAGGAGAACGAGTCCTGCATCAACATGCGGGACGTCGAGGGCAACGAGTTCTGCCTGGACTGACCCGGCCCCGCCGACTCTCGCGGGCCGGGCCCGGGCGCTACCGTCGTCAGTACGGGGAACGCCGGGAACGCCGGGAACACCAGGACAGCGGGATGCCGATGAGCCGGACGCGCGCACTGCTCGACCGCCTCCGCGCCCGCGACCCGGGCCGGGAGATCCCGCACCGCGCCGTCCGGGTCACCCTCGCCGCCTGCACCGGCTTCTACACCCTCCGGTACGGATTCGGCCGGCCCAGCGCGGCGACCTACGCCCTGTTCGGGGCGATCTCGCTGGGCCTGCTCTCCCGGATCGGCGGCGGCGCCCGCGCCCGGGCCCGCACCCTGCTGTGCACCCTGCCCGCGGCCTACCTGCTGATCACCCTCGGAACGCTGCTCGCCGTCCGCTCCTGGGCGGCCGCCCTCGGCATGCTCGGCATCGGGTTCGCCGTCGCCTACGGCTCGGTCGGCGGGCCCCGGTTGGTCGGCCTCGCCAACGGCCTGCAACTGCTCTACATCCTCCCCTGCTTCCCGCCCTACCGGCCCGAGGACCTGCCGCTGCGACTGATCGGCGTCACCGTCGGGATCCTGCTGCTGGCCGCCACCGAACTGCTGCTGTGGCCCGTACCGCCGCCGGTCCACTACCGGGACCGGCTCGCCCGCGCCGCCGCCGCGGTCGCCGACCTCGCCGACCGCACCGCGGCCGCCGTCGAGGCGCCGCCCCACCGCCCGGTCCGCGACCGCGCCCCGCCCGGCCCCGCCGACGGCCGCCCCAGCGCCGCAGACGGCCGCCCCGACCCCGCCACCGAGGCGATCGACGAGCTGCGGTTCTCCCGGATCCCGCTGCTGGAGCGCCCCGCCTCGGCGGGCGCCGCCGACCGCGCGCTCTCGCACGCGGCCACCGCGCTGCGCCACACCCGCGGGCAACTGCTGCGGATCGGCCGGGTCAACGACCTCGCCGGACCGCTGCCGCAGGCCGCCGCCCTGGTCCGGGCCACCGCACGGGCCGTCCGCGCGGCGGGCGAAGGCGTCCGCGGCGATGGTCCGGCGCCCGGGACGGAGCCGATCGAGGCCGCCATCACCGGCTTCGAGACCGTCCGGACCACCCCGTTCCGGCCGGACGGCGCCCGGTCCGCGACCGCACCCGAGCCTGGTGACGAGACCGGGCCCGTGCCTGCGCCCGTTCCCCGGACCGGGCGGATCGGGCCGTACCGCACCTCCGACCCGGCCGAGGCGGCGACCGCCGCCCGCCTCGCCCTCGGGAGCATCGCCCTGGAGGCCGCCGAGGGCGCCCGCTTCCTCACCCTCGCCGTGCGGATCAGCCGGCGCGCGCCACTGCCCCCCGACCCGACGCCGCCCGCCGACCGGCCCGGCCCCTTCTGGTACGGCCACGAGCCGGCCGTCCGGCTCTGGTGGGCGCGCTTCCGGGCCAACCTGACCCCGCGCTCGGTGTACTTCCAGAACGCCGTCCGCACCGCCGCCGCCCTCGCCGCAGCCCGCCTGCTCGTCGGCGGCCTCGACCTCACCCACGGCTTCTGGGTGCTGCTCGCCACCCTCACCCTGATGCGGACCACCGCCGCCGACACCGGCATGACCCTGCGCCCCGCGATCACCGGCACCCTCTGCGGGGCCGCCGGCTCCGCGGCCATGCTCCTCCTGGTCGGCGACCGGCCGCTGTTCTACGCGATCGCCCTGCCCGTCGCCATGCTCACCGCCTTCACCCTCAGCCCGGCCCTCGGCCTGGTCTGGGCCCAGGGCACCTTCACCGTCGTGGTCGCCATGGTCTTCGCCCAGCTCGCGCCCGCCAGCTGGAAGCTCGCCGAGGCCCGGCTCGTCGACGTCGCCACCGGAGCCGCCGTCGGCATCCTCACCGGGCTCTGCGCCTGGCCGCTCGGCGGCGGCCGCGAGCTGCGCCGGCGCGCCGCCGAACTGCTCGACGACAGCGCCGCCGCCGTCCACGAGACCGTCGCCGAACTGACCGGACGGCCCGCCCCCGGCGGGGCGGTGCGCCGGGCCCGCCGCTCCGCGGTGCTCGCCGAGGCCACCTACGCCCAGTTCCGCTCCGAACGCCACGACCCGCAGCCCGGCGCACCGGACTGGCAGGCGGCGCTGCTGACCGGGCAGCACACCGTCCGGGGCGCCGAGCAGCTGCTCGCCAGGATCGCCCCGCACTCCCTGGCCGGCCGGCCGGCCATCGCCGGCCGCCTCGTCGGCGACGCCGACACCGCGGCCGCCGCCTTCCGCCGGGAGGGCGCCGCGCTGCGGGCCGGGCCCGTCCGGCCCGACCCCGCGCTCGCCGAGGCGCGCACCGCCCTGCTCGACGAGCGCCTCACGGCGGCCCGGCTGCCGGCGGCGGACCCGGCGGCCCTGCACGCCGTCGACACCGCCGTCTGGCTGGTCGGCCTGGTCGACGACCTGGCGGCCGTACCTGGTGCGAAGGCTGCGGCCGAGGGGGAGAGCGAACCGGAACACGGGCGAGGGACGGGCGGAGCCGCTGCGGACGCCGCGACCGAGGGGCCGGCCGAGGAGGGACGGCGCGACGGGGGCCGGGGAGCCGGCTGAGGTGCTGGGCGGCGCGGCTGCTGGAGGTGAGGCGGTGGGCCGGAGCGGCTGCGGGCGCCGCGACCACCGAGGGCCGGCCGAGGGGGAGGGCGCGACGGGGCCGTGGGCCCGGAGGAGATGGCGGGCGGGGCGGTTGCCGAGGGGACTGCCGGTGGGTCGGCCGGGGGGCGGTCAGGGTTCGCGCTCCGCGTCCTGGGCGGCCGGGCGGCGGCTGGTCGCCTCGGCCTCGGCGGTGACCCGGGTGCCGGGGTGGCCCAGCGCGCAGAGGAACGCCACCGCGAGGGCCGCCGCCATCCCGTACAGCACCGGGCGGTTGGCCGCCGCGAAGTCGGCCCGCAGGGCGGCCAGCAGGCCCGCGTCCACCCCGCTGGGCGCCGAGCCGCCGGAGCCCGCGCCGGTGAGGCTGCGGGTGATCTGTTCGGCCGTGCCGCGCGCCGCCTGGGGCGGGAGCCCGCGCTGCTCCAGCGTGTCGGTGATCAGGTCCACCGCGGTGTGCAGCAGGACGGTGCCCAGTACGGCGAGGCTGACGCTCGCCGAGTAGTTCCGGACGGTCTGGGTGATCCCGGTGACCTCGCCGTACGAGCGGCCGATGGCCCGGTTCACCGCGTCCGTGGAGGCGGGCGTCAGCAGCAGGCCGATCCCGGCGCCCGCGAGGACGATCCACACCCACTGGGCCCCCAGCGACAGATCGGTGATCTTCACCGCCCAGCCCGCGAAGCCCACCGCGCCGACCACCGTGCCCAGCAGCATCGCCGGCCGGGCCCCGCGCCGGTCCAGGATCCGCCCGCCGATCTGCGAGGCCGGGCCGAACCCGGCGAAGAACACCAGCAGGTACAGGCCCGCCTGGTTCGCCGAGTAGCCGAGCGCGATCTGCGCGTACACCGAGGCGAAGAAGAACACCGGGACGAAGGACATCATGGCGAAGAAGAGCACCGCGTTGTCCACCGCGAACGCCCGGTCGATGAAGACCCGCATGGTGATCAGCGGGTCCCGGCTGCGCAGCTCCGCCAGCACGAACAGTGCCAGCACGGCGAGGCCGCCGACGATGCACCCCCAGGTCGCCGCGCTGCCCCAGCCCCACACCGCGGCCTGCTGCAGGCCGAGCACGCTCAGGCCCATGCCCACCGCGACGAGCACGGCGCCCGGCCAGTCGATCGGCTCGGGCCGCGGCGTGTTCCGGATCCGGGCGAGGAAGGTCAGCACCAGGGCGACCACCGCCACCGGCACGTTCACCCAGAAGATCGCCCGCCAGCTCCAGCTGGTCAGCCAGCCGCCGAGGATCGGGCCGATCGCGGTCAGGCCGCCGGCGACGCCGAAGAACAGGGCGAGGGCCCGGCCGCGCCGCCGCACCGGGAAGACCTCGACCACCACCGCGAGCGCGGCCGGGAACATCAGTGCCGCGCCGAGGCCCTGCACCGCGCGGAAGGAGATCAGCCAGGGCTCGGCCGCGCCGCCGGTCGGCACCGCGCCGCAGAGCGCCGACGCCGTCACGAAGACCACCGTGCCGACCAGCATCATCCGCTTGTGCCCGAGGATGTCCGACACCCGGCCGCCGAGCGCGAAGAACGCCGCCAGCGCCAGCAGGTAGGCGTTGACCACCCACTGCATCGCGCCGGCCGAGAGTCCGAGCTCGCGGATGATGCTCGGTGCGGCGATCGACACGATGGTCTGGTCGATGAAGGTCATCGACACGGCGAACAGCATGCCCGCCAGGGCGAGCCGCTCGTCGGTGCCGCCGTTCCGTCCGCCGCTTCCGGTCGCCATGCCGTGCTCCCTCCGTCGCCCCGTTGCCACCCGGACGACACTGCCCGCCCCGCGGCTCCGCGGCCGGTTGCGCCGCTGCGAAGTCATCCGCTCGGCCGGACGCCCGCCCCCTGACGGCGGGGGAGGGGACGGGGCGTCAGGGCCGGCTGAGGTAGGTCAGGACGGCCAGGACGCGGCGGTGGCCGCTGTCGTCCGGGGAGAGGCCGAGCTTGCCGAAGATGTTGCCGACGTGCTTGTGGACGGCGTTCTCGGTGACGACGAGGCGCCGGGCCACGGTGGCGTTGTCCGCTCCCTCGGCCATCAGGGCGAGCACCTCGCGCTCACGCGGCGTCAGACCCGCGATCGGGTCGTGGGCGGGGCGGGTGAGCAGCTGGCCGATCACCTCGGGGTCCATCACGGTGCCGCCCGCGGCGACCCGGCGCAGCGCGTCCACGAACTCGCTCACCCGCCCCACCCGGTCCTTGAGCAGGTAACCGACGCCGCCGCGCCCGTCGGAGACCAGCTCGCCGGCGTACCGCCGCTCGACGTACTGGGAGAGGACGAGCACCGGCAGGCCGGGCTGCCGGCGGCGGGCGCGGATGGCGGCGTGGATGCCCTCGTCGCGGAAGGTGGGCGGCAGCCGGACGTCGACCAGGGCGACGTCCGGCCGGTGCTCGGCGACCGCGGCGAGGAAGCCGGGACCGTCCTGGGTGACCGCGGCGACCTCGAAGCCCTTGGCGGTCAGCAGCAGCTCCAGCCCGTTGGAGAGCAGGACGTTGTCCTCGGCGATCACCACCCGCACGGCACACCCACCGTGACCGTGGTGGGGCCGCCCGCCGGGCTGTGCACCCGGACGGTGCCGTCGAGCGCCAGCACCCGGTGGCGGATGCCGGCGATGCCCGTCCCCAGGCTCTCGTCGGCGCCGCCGATCCCGTCGTCGGTGACCTCGACCGACAGCCGGTCGCCGGCCCGGGCGACGCGGACCCCCGCCCGGCCGGCCCGGCCGTGCCTGGCCGCGTTGGTCAGCGCCTCGGCGACCGCGAAGTACGCCGCGGCCTCGACCGCCGCGGGGACCGTGCCGAGCGGGCCGACCTCGACGGAGGTCTCGACCGCCGAGGCGCTCGCCAGCGCGGCGAGCGCCTCGGCGAGGCCGCGGTCGGCGAGGATCGGCGGGTAGATCGACCGGATCACCGCCCGCAGCTCCGCCATGGCCGCCTCGGTCACCTCCTGCGCCTCCGCCAGCAGCCGGGCCACCGCGTCCGGGTCCTCCGCGAGCAGCTCACGGGCCACCCCCAGCCGTACGGAGACGGCCACCAGCCGGGCCTGGGTGCCGTCGTGGAGGTCGCGCTCGATCCGGCGCAACTCCGCGCCGTGCGCGGCCACCGCGCCGGCGCGGGTCCGGGTGAGCGTCTCCACCCGCCGCGCGAGCCGCTCGGCCGCCGACGGGGCCAGCACCGCCACGCAGAGCCGGGCCTGCAGGCGGGCCATCGGCGGCACCAGCAGGTACGTCAGGGCGGCCAGGACGAGGGCCTGCAGGACCCCCAGGGTCAGCGCCGTGCCCCACCCGTCCAGCGGCACCCCGGCGGCGAACCCGCCCGCCGGGGTGCCGGCCGGCAGCGCCCACCACAGCGGGACGGTCACGGCCGTGGCCACCGCGTTCCCGGCCAGCACCAGCGCCACCAGCCCGAAGGCCAGACCGCTGACCGTCCCGGCGCCCAGCCACCCGACGATTCGCCGGCCGCCGATCCGGACCGGCCCGGGCCCGGGCCCGGGGGATCGCAGCAGCCGCTCGGCGCGGCCGCGGTGCCAGCCGGCCCAGGCGCGCGCCATCGACGGGACCACCAGCACGGGCAGCGCGAACACCGCGACCAGGGCGGCCGCCAGACTGCCCAGCAGATACCCCAGACCGCGCCCCGTCGCCGACGCCCGGCTGCCCCCACCGTGGTTCATCCGGCCAGTCTGGTCCATCGCTGGCGGGCCGGGCACTACAGCGCACTACCCTCTTTTCCCGGCAGCCAGGGGTACCGCGTGCGGGTACCGGGCGGACCTAGCGTCGACTCCCATGACGAACTCACCGAACAGCACGTCCCGCCGGCCCTTCCGCACCGCGCGCCGGGCCCCGGCGCTCGCCGCGCTGGTGGCCGCGGCCCTGACTGCGGGCACGCCGTGCGCCACGGCCGCCGAGCAGCGCGAGGACCGGAGCGGGATCCGGCTCCAGCGCGACGCCGACGCGCTCACCGCCCTCGGCGTGACGGGGGTCCAGGCCCGCCTGACCACCGCCGACGGCCGGGAGTCGACCGCCACCAGCGGCGTCGCCGATCTGACGGACCGACACCCGGTCGCCGCGGACGGGTACTTCCGGATCGCCAGCGTCACCAAGACCTTCACCGCGACCGTGGTCCTGCAGCTCGTCGGGGACGGCGCGCTGCGCCTGGACGATCCGGTCGAGCGGTGGCTGCCCGGCGTGGTCGCCGGGAACGGCAACGACGGCCGCGAGATCACCGTCCGTCAGTTGCTGCAGCACACCGGCGGCCTCCACGACGACTACCCGGACTACACCTCGGAGGAGGACTTCCAGCAGCGCCGCTACGAGGGCCGGGCCCCCGAGCAGACCGTCGCCGCGGCCATGACCCACCGGCCGGACTTCCGGCCCGGCGAGCAGTGGCGGTACAACAACACCGGGTACGTGCTGCTCGGCATGATCGTCGAGCGGGTCACCGGCCACCCCTGGTACGAGGAGGTGCGGGACCGGATCGTCCGGCCGCTCGGCCTCGACCACACCTTCCGGCCGGGTTCCACGCCGACGCTGCCCCGGCCGCACGCCTCGACGTACCAGCGGTTCGCGGCCGGGGCCGCGCCCGTGGACGTCACCGAACAGGTCGGCCCGGGCACCAACGCCGAGGCCGGGCTGGTCTCCACCACCGCCGACCTCAACCGGTTCTTCGGCGCCCTGCTCGGCGGCCGGCTCCTGCCGCCGGCGCAGCTGGCGGAGATGCGGCGGACCGTCCCGATCGGCAAGGAGTTCCGCAAGCTGATGCCGGGCGCCCGCGACGGGCTGGGCCTCTTCTCGCGCCCGCTGAGCTGCGGCGGCCTCCAGTGGGGCCACGAGGGCGGCGACTCCGGCTGGGTCACCGCCACCGGCACCACCGCGGACGGCCGCCGGACCGTCACGGTGTCGATGTCGGGCGTCCTGGCCGACTCGGCTGAGGAGGTCCTGCGGGTGGAGCGGGCCGCGAGCCGGCTGGTCGACCACGCGCTCTGTGCGGACGCGGACGACCGGTAGTACCGGGCAGCTGTGCGGCAGTTGTGGGGCCGGGGCTTGACGCCCGACTTTCATCGGCCGTTAAATCTCGGCTTGAAGTAAGCGGTCGGGGGCGAGCGGCCGGGGTCAGGCCGGCCGACCGCCCCCGCATGCCGCCGTCCCCCCGTAACCCACCAGACGGGTATGCACCATGACCAGAGCCTCAGGTCCGCACCGCCTCGGCCTCGCCGCCGTCGCCGCCACCGCCCTCGTCGCGGCCCTCACCGCCCCGACCGCCCAGGCCGCGCAGGACGCCGCCCCGCCGCACGGCGGCGGCGGACTCGGCGAGAACGTCGTCGTGTTCGACCCCGGCATGCCCAAGGCCGAGATCCAGAGCCGACTGGACGCGATAGCCCAGGCCCAGGCCGGCAACGAGTTCGGCAGTGCCCGGTACGAGATCCTCTTCAAGCCCGGCACCTACGGCACCGCCGCCGACCCGCTGACCTTCTCGGTCGGCTTCTACGAGGCCGTCGCCGGCCTCGGCCGCAACCCCGGCGACGTGGTCGTCAACGGCTCCGTCGACGTCTACAACCAGTGCGTCGGCGGCGACCAGGCACAGTGCTACGCCACCACCAACTTCTGGCGCTCCCTCAGCAACCTGACCGTCAACGTGGCGGGCAAGAGCGGCTGCTACGGCAACACCGACTTCTGGGCGGTCTCCCAGGCCGCCCCGCTGCGCCGCGTCCAGGTCAACGGCAACCTGACCCTGATGGACTACTGCACCGGCTCGCCGGCCTGGGCCAGCGGCGGCTTCATCGCCGACTCCAAGTTCACCGGCGGCACCGTCATCAACGGCTCCCAGCAGCAGTTCTTCACCCGCAACAGCAACCTCGACGGCTGGACCAACGGGGTCTGGAACCAGGTCTTCTGCGGCACCACCGGCGCGCCCGCCCAGTCCTTCTCCACCGAGCCCGGCGCCGCGCCCTACACCACCCTCGACGCGTGCCCCGCCACCCGCGAGAAGCCCTACCTGTACCTCGACGACAACGGCCGGTACCGGGTCTTCCTGCCCGCGCTGCGCCGCGACTCGGCCGGCACCAGCTGGGAGAACGGCCCGACCGCGGGCACCTCGCTCGGCCTGGACAGCTTCTACGTCGTCAAGCCCGGCGCGAGCGCCCAGCAGATCAACGCCGCGCTCAGGGCCGGCCGCAACCTGCTCTTCACCCCC
Source organism: Kitasatospora sp. NPDC048365 (assembly GCF_043200835.1). Lineage (NCBI taxonomy): Bacteria > Bacillati > Actinomycetota > Actinomycetes > Kitasatosporales > Streptomycetaceae > Kitasatospora > Kitasatospora sp. NPDC048365. The sequence continues at coordinate 75,984 of NZ_JBICYJ010000037.1, read as the reverse complement.
GGCGTGTACGAGCTCACCGACGCGATCAGGGTCACCCGGCCCGGCACCAAGGTCCTCGGCCTCGGCTTCGCCACCCTCGTCCCCACCCGCGGCGACGCCGCCGTCCGGGTCTCCGACGTCGACGGCGTCGACGTCTCCGGCCTGATCATCGACGCCGGCCCGAAGAACTCGCCGGTCCTGATGCAGGTCGGCAACCGCGGCAGCAAGGCCCGCCACACCAACAACCCGATCAGCCTCAGCGACGTCTTCTTCCGGGTCGGCGGCGCCCGCGACGGCTACGCCACCACCGCGCTGGAGGTCAACGCCGACGACACCCTGATCGACGACGCCTGGATCTGGCGCGCCGACCACGGCACCGGCGGCGGCAACTGGAACACCGCCCGCAGCGACACCGGACTGGTCGTCAACGGCGACCGGGTGGTCGCCACCGGCCTCGCCGTCGAGCACTTCCAGAAGACCGAGACGATCTGGAACGGCGAGGACGGCCGGGTGGTGTTCTTCCAGAACGAGAACCCCTACGAGGTCCCCAGCCAGGCCGCGTGGATGGCCTCGCCGACCCAGAAGGGCTACCCCGCGTTCGCCGTCGGACCGAAGGTCAAGACGTTCGAGGGCTGGGGCATGGGCAGCTACTCGTACTTCAACCAGGGCGTCGACATCCACAACTCGACGGCCTTCCAGGCCCCGAGCCGCCCGGGCGTGAAGCTGCACGACCTGCTGACCGTCTTCCTGAACGGCTCCGGCGGCATCGACTCGGTGGTCAACGGCACCGGCCGCGCCGTCGACTCCACCTTCGGGGGCCCCAGCAACGTCGTCTCGGCGCCCTGAGACCCGTCGCCGACCCCTGGCACAACCGGGCCTCCCGGACGGTCGATCCGTCCGGGGGCCCGCACGCACGTCCGCTCCGCGCCGGGCCTCAGTGGCCCTGCGCGGTGAGGTAGCCGCCCGCCTGGGCGGTGAACAGCGGCCCGTCGGCGGTGGCCACGGCCCAGGGGTGGGCCGGGCCGTCCGGCGCGACCGTCAGGGTGTGGCCGGTGTCGAAGGCGAGGACCAGCGCGCCGGCCGGGGTGACCCGGGCGGCGGCCAGGCGGGCGCCGACCAGCTCCGGCAGGCCGCCGCTGGGCTGCATGCCGAGCCCCGGGTAGAAGTGCTCGACCTCGGCGGGCCCGGCCAGCCGGAAGTCGTTCTCGACGGAGACCTCGACGCCGCCGGACAACCGGATCAGCAGCCGGCGGCCGCCGGTGAGCCGCTCCACCCGGCGGCCGGACAGCGCGGAGTCGATCGGAGCCGTCATCGCAGGACCTCCCCACTCGGTGATCTCCCCCTCATGGTGCCCGCCATCGGGGGCGGCGGCACCCGCGGCCGACCTGCGGCACCTGTGGCACCCACGGCGGGTCAGGCGGGGAAGCCGTCGTGGAGCTCGACCGGCCCGCCGCCCGGTGCGCCGCGGGTGGCGAGCGCGGCGGTCAGGCGCCGGTGGCCCTGCGGGGAGAGCACCGTGCGCGCCTCGTCCGGGGTGAACATCCGCCACTCCTCCAGCTCGTCGGCGGGCAGCCGGATCGCCGCGAGGTCCGCCGGGCCGACCTCGCCGCCGTCGAAGAGGTAGACCAGGACCGGACGGCTGCCGTCACCCGGCGCGGTCCAGTCGAGGGCGAGCAGCCGCCCGGTCGGGCGGTGGCTCCAACCGAGCTCCTCCAGGGTCTCCCGGGCGGCGGCCTCCCGCGGCAGCTCCCGGTCGGCCTCGATCGAGCCGCCGGGCACGGTCCAGTACGGCGGCTCGTCCCGCAGTAGCGGGCGCAGCCGGACCAGCAGCACCCGGCCCGCCCGGTCGGTGTACAGCGTGCGGGCCTTCGCCCGGATCCGTGGCCGGCTGGCGATGTAGGTCTCGCGGTCCATCGGCGGCGGGGGAGCGGGCCGGTCGCCGCCCGTCAGCGGCACCCCCTCGGCGGCGGTGTACGGCGGCACCGGCGGGTCGGCCGGCAGGTGCTCGGCGCTGTGGCCGACCGGGCGGCCGTCCTCCAGCTCCAGCGGTCCGGCCGCGCGCGGCGCCCGCAGGCAGGCCGTCACCCGCCGCGACAGCAGCGGCGGGAGCGCGGAGGCGACCTGCTCGGGTGTCAGGAACGCGTAGCTGCTGAGCTCCTCCGCCTCCAGCCGCACACCGGCGAGCTCGGCCGGGGTGAGCGGCTCGGCCCAGTACAGGAAGGCCGCGATCGGCGGACGGAACCGGTCCCGCGACCAGTCCAGGCAGGCGATCGGACCGAGCCGCGGGGTGATCCCCAGCTCCTCCTCGATCTCGCGGACGGCGGTCACCCGCGGCGAGGCGTCCGGCGGCTCCCAGCCGCCGCCCGGAATCTCGATCGGGTGCTTGGCCTGGTACGACACCCGCACCAGCATGATCCGCCCCTGCCCGTCGGGGATCAGCACCCCGGCCGCCGCCAGCAGTCCGCGTCCGTCCACGTCCGTTCCCCCTCCGCCGTGCCTCTCCCGACAGGATGCAGGACAGCCGGGCGGGTACGGACGGTTCCGCCGCCGACGCGCACGGCTTCCGGCCGCAGGGCGACCGGAAGCCGACCGGCTCCTGGCCGGAAGCGCACGCCTCGGCGGTCCGGCGAAGGGCGAACGGTGGGTCAGGTGGTGCGGAGGCGCCGGTACTCGGCGACCGGCAGGCCGCCGACGCCCCAGTCCTCCAGCTCCACCTCCTCGATCACCACGAACGTGGTGGCGGGCTCCTTGTCGAGCACCCGCACCAGCAGCTCGGTGACCCCGGCGATCACCTCGGCCTTCTGCTCGGCGGTCGCACCCTCGCGGGTGATGCGCACCTGGACGTACGGCATGGTCGGTCCTTCCTGTCGATGTGGTCGGTCGTCGCGGTCGGCGGAGCCTTCAGGAGCGGCCCGTCACATGGCCGCCGTCGACCCGCAGCGCGTGGCCGGTGACGAACTCGGCGCCCGCGAGGTACACGACGGCCTCGGCGATCTCGTCCACCTCGCCGACCCGGTTCAGCAGGGCGACGCCGCCGAACGCGTCCACGTCCACCCCGCCGTGCAGCGGGGTGCGCACCACGCCCGGCGCCACCAGGTTGACCCGGATCCGCTCCGGCGCGAGCTCCGCGGCCAGGCTGACCGTGAGCGCGTGCACACCGCCCTTGCTCACCACCGGTGCCGAGGCCGGGAAGCCGGTGAGCGCGTGGTCCACCAGCACCGTGCCGATGTTGACCACCGACCCGCCCCGGCCCTGCTCGCGCAGCCGCCGCACCACGGCCTGGGTGGTCAGGTAGGTGCCCTTCAGATTGCCCGTCAGGTAGCCGTCCAGCTCCCGCTCGGTGACCTCGGTGAACGGGCGCGGAGCGAACGTCCCCGCATTGTTGACCAGCACGTCGACGCCGCCGAAGCGCTCGACCGCCGCCCGGACCAGCGCCTCGCCGGTCGCCGCGTCGCCGATCGACCCGGCGACGGCGGCCACCCGCTCCGGCCGGCCGAGACCCGCGGCGGCCTCGGCCAGCCGCTGCGGGTCCCGGCCGTTGAGGACGACGGCGGCGCCGCGCGCCAGGAAGGCCCGGGCGACGTCCAGGCCGATGCCGCTGGACGAGCCGGTGACGATCACCGTGGTGGTCGTGGTGGCCGTGGTGGTGGACATGGTGGTGCTCCTCCGCAGGTCGGGGACGGCGGGTGCGATCGCCCCGCCGCCTTCGAACCTAGGAGCCGTCCGGCCATAACTCCACGACGGACATTGGAGTCTGAGATAACGTGCGGTTATGGATGTCGACCTGCGCGACCTGGAACTCCTCGCCGCGACCGCCGAGACCGGCTCGCTCACCGCGGCGGCGGCGAAGCTCTACGTCAGCCAGCCGGCGCTCAGCCAACGGCTCACCCGGCTGGAGGACCGGCTCGGCCAGCCGCTCTTCGACCGGGCCGGCCGGCGCCTCGTCCCGAACGCCGCCGGCCGGCGGATGCTGGCCGCGGCCCGCCACGTCCTCGCCGAACTCGACTCCGCCGAGCGGGACCTGCGCGACCTGCGGGACGGCCGGCAGCGGCGGGTCCGGTTCACCGCCCAGTGCAGCACCACCCTCCCGTGGCTGCCGCCGGTGATCCGCGCCTTCCGCGACCGCGAACCCGACGCGGAGCTGCGGATCGAGACCGTCGCCGACGACGCGCCCGTCCCCGCGCTGCTCGCCGACCTCGTCGACGTCGCCCTGGTCACCAAGCCCGACCGCGAACTCGACCGGGTCCGGCTCACCCCGCTGTTCGAGGACGAGATGGTCGCCGTCGTCCCGGACCACCACCCCTGGGCGCAGCGCGGACACCTGACCGCGCGCGACTTCACCGACGCCCGGCTGGTGCTGTACGACATCTACGACCAGAGCCGGATCCCGGCCGTGCCCCTGCCCCTGCCGACCGGCGCCCGGCCCGCCCGGATCACCCTGATGCCCGTCATCACCGACCTGCTGATCGAGATGGTCGCCGGCGGCCAGGGCGTCACCGTGCTGCCCAACTGGGTCGCCGCCCCGTACGCCGCCGGACACCGCCTCGCCCTGGTCCGGCTCGGCGCCCGCCCGCTCACCCGCACCTGGTACTGCGCCACCCGCCCGGGCCCCCGCCCACCCCACATCGACGCCTTCGTCGACTGCCTCACCACCCACCTCACCCCCGCCCCGGTCGGCGCCCCGGTCTGAGGTCCCGGCCTGAGGTCCCGCCGGGCGGAAAACCGGTGGCGCGGGCGGGTTGCACGGAGGCAGGATCGGTCGCATGTTCACCGCCGCCATCGCCGAGTTCCCCGCAGTCGCGGGTGCGATGGCCGCTGCCCAGGCAGCCGCAGCCGCATTCGACGGCGCACGACGCTGACCTTCCCCGGGAAGTCCCGGGACCTCGGACGGGGAAGGTCGCCCGTCGCTGAGGTCCCGTCACCACGACTCCTGGAAGAGAACACCACCATGGCCAAGCAGGCCTTCGTGCGGACCAAGCCGCACCTGAACATCGGCACCATGGGCCACGTCGACCACGGCAAGACCACGCTGACCGCCGCCATCACCAAGGTGCTGGCCGAGCGGGGCGGCGGCACCTACGTGCCGTTCGACCGGATCGACCGGGCCCCGGAGGAGGCCGCGCGCGGGATCACCATCAACATCTCGCACGTCGAGTACGAGACGGCGACCCGGCACTACGCGCACGTCGACATGCCCGGACACGCCGACTTCGTCAAGAACATGATCACCGGCGCCGCCCAGCTGGACGGCGCGATCCTGGTGGTCTCGGCGCAGGACGGGGTGATGCCGCAGACGGCCGAGCACGTGCTGCTGGCCCGTCAGGTCGGCGTCGAGCACGTCGTCGTCGCGCTGAACAAGGCCGACGGCGCCGACCCGGAGCTGCTGGAGCTGGTCGAGCTGGAGGTGCGCGAGCTGCTCTCCGCGCACGGCTACGACGGCGAGACGCTGCCGGTCGTCCGGGTGTCCGGGCTGCTGGCGCTGGGCGGCGACCCGGAGTGGGAGCGGGCGCTGCTCGGGCTGCTCGGCGCGGTCGACGACCACATCCCCACGCCGGTGCGGTACACCGACGCGCCGTTCCTGCTGCCGGTCGAGAACGTGCTGACCATCACCGGGCGCGGCACCGTGGTCACCGGTGCGGTGGAGCGCGGCCGGGTCCGCATGGGCGACCGGGTGGAGGTGCTCGGCTACGACGGGCGGGTGGAGTCCGTGGTGACCGGGGTGGAGACCTTCGGCCGCACGATGGAGTCCGCGGAGGCGGGCGACAACGTGGCGCTGCTGCTGCGCGGGGTGCAGCGCGGGCAGGTCCGGCGCGGCCAGGTGGTCGCGGCGGTCGGCAGCGCGTCCGTGCACGGCCGGTTCACCGCCCGGATCCACCTGCTCTCCGCCGCGGAGGGCGGCCGCCGGACGCCGGTCACCAGCGGCTACCGCCCGCAGTTCTACCTGCGGACGGGCGACGTGGTCGGGCACATCGAGCTCGCCGAGGGCACCGGCCCGGTGCCGCCGGGGGAGACCGTCGAGGTGACGGTCACGCTCGGGACGCCGGTTCCGCTGGAGCCCGGGCTCGGGTTCGCCGTCCGTGAGGGCGGGCGGACGGTCGCCGCGGGCACCGTGCTGGCGGTCCTCGACTGAGCGCTGCCCGTGGGCGCGCGGCCCTGCCGGGAAGGCGGGGCCGCGCGCCGGCGGCGTTGCCCGCTGCGGCGTCAGCGGCCGGCGGTCCGCAGGATACGGTCGGCCACCAGCTCCGGGCGGTCGGTGGGCAGGGCGTGGCCGGCGTCCGGGACGAGTTCGACCCGGGCGGCGGGGAGCAGGGTGCGCAGGCGTTCGGCGACCTCGGGGGAGCGGTGCAGGGCGCTGCGTTCGCCGAGCAGGAAGAGTGCCGGGACGCCGTCGAGGCGGCGCAGCTCCTCGTCGGTGAGGACGGCGGGGACCGGCAGCGCCCGGCGGAAGCCCATCGAGGCGCGCATCAGGCCCATCAGTTCGCTCTCGAGGATCGTGCTGTTGCCGACCAGCCGGGCGAGCCGGGGCCGCAGGACGCGCGGGGCGGCGGAGGCCAGTCCGCCGGCGATCAGCCAGAGGTAGAAGCGGGCGCCGATTTCGGCGAGCCCGGCCGGGTCGAGCAGGGTGAGCGAGGCCGCCCGGCCGGGGTGGTGGAGGCGGTGGCAGAGCGCCAGCCAGCCGCCGTACGAGCAGCCGACCAGGTGGGCCGCCGGGACGTCGAGCGCGGTCAGCAGCTCCTCCAGCCAGGCGGCCCCGTCCCGGCCGTCCACGATCGGTGCGGTCTGGACGCTCGCTCCCGGCTCGCCCACGGTGTCGACGGCGAGCACGGGGTGATGCTGCGCCAGCTCGGCGACGTACCGGTGCCACATCAGGGCGTTGCCGCCCGAGCCGGGCAGCAGCACGATCGGCGTGCCGTGCTCGGGGCCGGTGCGCAGGACGCGGGTGGTGCCGTACGGGGTGGGGACGTCGAGTGCGGTGCGCGGGCCGGGCCAGAGCTGATCGAGCGTTCGGTCGTACGCGGCGAGGAAGCGGTCGCGGGCACGGTCGTTCCGGAAGCGGCTGATTCGCATGGTACAGATGTATCACGGCATGATACGGATGTACCAGGGAGGTGGTTCGATGACCGGACGGGCCGAGCACGAGGAGCGCCGGCGGCAGATCGCCGAGGCGCTGCTGCGGATCGCCGACACGCAGGGGCTGCAGAACGCCAGCATGCGGGCGGTCGCAGCGGAGGCTGGGGTGTCGCTGCGGCTGGTGCAGTACTACTTCGAGACCAAGCAGGGCCTGCTGCTGGACGCCCTCGCCCGGCTCGGCGCCCAACTCCAGGGCCGGATGGAGACCTGGATCGCCGAGGCCGGCTCCCCGCCCACCCCACGCGGCACCGTCACCGCCGTGCTCTCCTGCATCCTGCCGACCGACCCCGAGAGTCGGCGCATCACCAGGACCTACGCCGCGTACTACGCCCTGGTCCTCACCGACCCCGAGGTGCTCGCCACGCACGGCGCCGGGCCGCCCCGGGTATTGGAGGGATTCCTCGCCAAGCAGCTGCGCGCCGCGCAGGAGGCCGGGGAGATCGACGCCGCCAAGGACCCCGCGATCGCCGCCGCCGGACTGCTCGCCATGGTCAACGGTCTCGGCTCCGGCGTCCTCGCCGGCCAGCGCAGCGGCGAGGCCGCGCTGGCCGTCCTCCACCGGCACCTGGACGAGCTCTTCGCGGCGCGGTGACAGCGGGTCAGAAGGAGAAGGTCTTGGCCACCGCCCGGCCCTGCTCGGCCGCCGTGGCGTAGAACGCGGTCAGCTCGTCGTGCTCGCGGGCGAGATGCTCCTGCAGCCCCTCGTACGGGTCGGAGGACCGGAGTCGCGCCCAGGCCTGCCAGCGGTCGGCGAACGACACCTCGCGCAGGAAGGCCGCGGCCTGGACCACCCCGGCCGGGTCGAGCGCCACGTGGCCCGGCCCGCCGGCCGGGTCGAGGACGTGGTGGCCGCCGAACACCGGCAGCTCGTTCACGCCCACCTGCTCGCCGGGCGGGCAGTAGAGCTCGGCCAGCTGGAAGAAGCAGTCCTCCAACCAGGTCGCCTCGCCGAGCTCGGCCCACCGGCGCATCTCGTCGTCCTCCATGTCGAAGAACGCGTCGAACCCGGCCGTGTCCGCGGGCATGTCGCCGGGCTCGACCGTCCGGAGGTAGATCCACATACTCATGATCGGAGAAGCTACCGCGCGGTACGGACATCCCGGTTCCGGCCGGGGCCGCAGCCGTCATCCCGGCGTAACGCGCAGGCAGCGGGCCGGACAAGCGCGACGGCTACGGTGCGGAGGGACGGTGGATCAGAACCGCCGATCACCGGACGAGGCCCGAGGAGGACCGTGCGCCGCTCGCAACCGCCGCGCTGGCTCGCCCATCCGCTGCGCTGGCAGCGCGGACCGGTCCCGTGGGCCGCGACGGCGCGCTCGGCGCTCGGCACCGGACCGCTGCTCGCCGCCGGCGCGGCGACCGGGCACCCCGGAGCGGGCGTCCTCGCCGGGCTCGGCGCGCTGTTCGCGGCCATCAACGACCGGCCCGGCACCCGGCGGACCGGGGCGCTGCACATCGGGGTGCCCGCGCTCGGCGGCGCGGCCGGACTGCTCGCGGGCACGGTGCACGGGTGGTCGGCGGTCGCGCTGCTGACGCTGCTCGGGCTGGTGTCCGGCGCGGTGAGCGTCGCGGGAGCGGTGAGCTCCGCGGCCGGCGTCCAGGTCCTGGTCCTCGCGGCGGTCGGCAGTGGCATGCCGCTCGCCCTGCCCGGCTGGGCCCGTGCGGGCTGCTTCCTGGCGGGCGCCGCCTGGATCCTGCTGCTGCGCCTGCTCACCCCGCAGGCCGGCGAACGGGCCGCGGTGGCCGCCGTGTTCGACGCCCTCGCGGACGCCCTCGCCGCCGTCGGCACCCCCGGCGCGGAACCGGCCCGGCGACGGCTCACCGCGGCACTCGACCGCGCCGACGAGGCACTGCGCATGCGGCGCCTGCTGCGGCTGCGCGCGACGGCGGAGGACGGTGCGCTGGAGACGCGGTTCGCGGCCGCGGCCGGACTGTGCGAGGCGGCCGTCGCCCTGCTGTGGGAAGGAACGCCGCTGCCCGCCCGCGCCTTCGTCGGCCCCCGACGCCTCGCCGAGGCCGTCCGCGCCGGCGGCACCCCCGGCCCCCTGCCCGTACCCGTCGCCGACACGGCGGCCCGCACGGCCTTCGACCGCGCGGTCCTCGACGCGGGCGTGGCCTTCGGGGCCGGCCCCGGCGGACCCGCGAGCGGCAGCGGTGGCACGCGGTGGCGCACTGGCCGGGTGGGTGACGGAGAGGACAGCCGTGCCGGGTCGGGCGGAAACGGTGCCCGCAGCGCGTGGCTCGACGGCGCGATGCGCACGCGCGGTGGCCCGGTGGGCGGCAGGGAGAGCGGCAGCGCAATGCCCGGCGGTGGTGTGCCGGAGCGTGGCGGGCCCGCTGTCGCGGGGGCGGCCGGCGGTGGCCGGTGGCGGGGGGTGCGGCCGTGGGGGCCGGCGGGGCGGGAGTACGGGGTGCGGGTGGCGGTGTGTGTCGGGGTCAGCGCGGCGGTGGCGGTGCTGCTGCGCGCCGACCACTGGTACTGGCTGCCCGTCACGGCGGCGTTCCTGGTGAAGCCGGACTACGGGCCGCTGTTCTCGCGGGTGGTCAACCGCTTCGCGGGTACGGCCGCCGGGGTGCTGCTGTTCGCCGGGGTCGGCGCGGCGGCGGGTGGCGGGGCGTGGCCTGCGGTCGCCGTCGCAGGCGTTGCGGGCCTGCTGCTGCCGGTCGCGCTGCGGCACTTCGGCGCCCAGACGGCGGCGGTGACGCTGGCGGTGCTGGCGTTCGCGGGTGTCGCCGGTGACGCGCAGGCGGCGCTGTCCCGGCTGGTCGACACGGCGCTCGCCTGCGCGATCGTCCTGCTGGTCGGGCACCTGCCGCGGCTCGCGGACACCCGCGCCCGGGTCGGGCACCGCTCCGCGTACGCGCTGCGCAGCACCCGGCGCTACCTCGACCACGTGCTGGCCGGCCGGGACGGCGAGGAGCGGGGCGAGCTGCGGCGCGCCGCGTACCACGCGCTGGCCCAGGCACGGGGCGCCGCCGAGACCGCGGCCGCCGAGCTGCGCACCGGCCGCGCCGAACGGGACTGGCTGCGCGTCACCGCCCGCGCCGAGCGGATCGCCGACGCGGCCACGGCCTGCGCGGTCCGCCTCGAACACGGCGCGGGCCGCCCCGCCGAGCCCGCCGCGCGGCGGATCACCGCCACCCTGACCGCCGTCGCGGACACCCTGGACGGCCACGGCCCGGCGGTGCTCGCCCCCGTCGCCGCCCCGCCGGGCTGCCGGACGCTGGACGACATCCTCACCGAACTCCACGCAATCCACGCACTCGCGGGCACCGGCCGCGACAGCGACCGAACCGGGCGAATTCGTTCAGCCGTCGAACGATAGACTCCCGGGGCGCTGACAACGTCGACAGCAAGGACCCCCGCCGAACTCCCCCTGCACCATGGAGCCCCGTCATGCCCCTGGCGCTCGTCGCCCTCGCCATCACCGCCTTCGCCATCGGCACCACCGAGTTCGCCGCGATGGGCCTGCTCCCGCAGATCGCCGACGGCCTGGACGCGACCATCCCGCAGGCGGGCTGGCTGATCTCGCTGTACGCGCTGGGCGTGGTGATCGGCGCCCCGCTGCTCACCGCGGCCTGCGCGCGGCTGCCGCGCAAGGCCGTACTGATCGGCCTGGCGGGCCTGTTCACGGTCGGGAACCTGCTGTGCGCGATCGCGCCGAACTTCGCGTTCCTCGCCGCCGCCCGGCTGATCACCGGCCTGCCGCACGGCGCGTTCTTCGGCGCGGGCGCCGTCGCCGCCGCCGAACTGGCCGCCCCGCACCTGCGGGCCCGCGCCGTCTCGGTGATGTTCTCCGGCCTGACGGTGGCCAACATCCTCGGCGTCCCGGCCGCCACCCTGCTCGGGCAGCGGCTCGGATGGCGGGCCGCGATGCTCGTCGTCGTCGCGATCGGCGCCGTCGGAGCGCTCGCCATCGCCCGCCTGCTGCCCCAGCTGCCCAGCCACCCGCAGGCCGGGCTGCGCCGCGAACTGTCCACCTTCCGCAGCGGGCAGCTCTGGCTGGCGCTGGCCACGGTGGTGTTCGGCTGCGCCGGGCTGTTCGCCTGCTACAGCTACATCACCCCGACCCTGACCGAGGTGGCCGGCTTCTCGGACGGCTCGGTCACCCTGGTGCTCGCGCTGTTCGGGGTCGGCATGACGCTCGGCAACGTGATCGGCGGGTACGCGGCGGACCGGGCGCTGCGGCCGAGCCTGTGCGCGTCCTTCCTGCTGATGGGCGGTGCGCTGGCGCTGTTCGCGGTGACCGCGCACGCGCAGTGGTCGGCGGCGCTGACCGTGGTGCTGATCGGCATGTTCGGCTTCGCGACCGTGCCCACCGTGCAGACCCTGGTCCTGCAGAAGGCCCGCAAGGCGCCGACGCTGGCCTCCGCGACCGTGCAGGGGGCGTTCAACCTGGCCAACGCGCAGGGCGCGTACCTCGGCGGCCTGGCCCTGACCGCGGGCCTCGGCTGGACCTCCCCGACCCTGGTCGGCGCCGGGCTCGCCGTCCTCGGCTTCCTGATCGCTGCCGCGTCCTGGGCCGCCGACCGCCGCACCCCGGCCCCGGCAGCCGCCCCGGTGGAGCCCGCCGCCGACCTGGCGGCCCCCGCCGCGGTCCACGGCTGAGCCGGCGCATGCGGAGGAGAGGGAAGGGCGACGTGGCGGGCTACTGGGATCCGGTCCCGACGGCACGCAAGCTGATCGCCGGCGGGGTGTCGGACCCGTTCGGCGGGGAGTGGGCGGAACGGAACTGGCGCAACGTGCCGGGCCCGTTCTACGGGGCCCGGACCGACAGCCTGCAGATGGGCCGCCAGGACGACCCGCTGCACATCGCGTACGACGACGAGTACGGCCCGTTCGCCGGAACCGAGTTCGTCTACCGGCAGCCGGGGAGCGCCGAGGCCGTCCGGGACTTCCTGGAGGCGTCGCAGCCGGCGCACGGCGGCTACGCGATGGACGGCGACGAGCACTGGACGGTCGACGGCGTCCGCGCGTGGTGGGCCGGGCGCGAGCGGGTGCGCGCCTGGGCGCTGGCGACCGCGCACCGGTGGGCGACCTCGTACGACCCGGCGTACGAGATGCACTGGCTGGACGCGGCGCAGGGCCTGCGCGACTACGTCGACGACATCGACAGCGGGCGGCTGGAGACGTACCTGCGCGGCTACCTGTTCTGGCTGGAGCACCGCCGGGCGCCCGGGTCCGCGGAGGCGCTGCCGGTGCTCGGCGCGCCGACCGCCGAACCGGTGGGCGGGGGCGAACCGGTGGTGCTCGGCTACCTGGTGGCCACCCCGGACGAGACGTCCGGCGACGGGCTGCCGAAGGGCGTCCTGCTCACCTCCGCGTCCGACTGCCTCGGCGAGCGGGTGCCGGAGGACGGCTGCTGGTTCGGTTCGCCGGAGCAGGCGCGGGAGGCTTGCGCGATGGTGGACGTCCCGCCGGCGGCGCGGGTGACGGCCCTGCGGGCGGCGCCCGCGGACGCCGAGGTGCTGGCCCGCGAGATCCGCGCGGCCCGCACCCACGAGCCGGTGCTGCACGCCCTGCTGTACGAGCCGCCACCGCTCGCCGACGGCGGTGAGGCGCTCGGCTGGGAGGTGCTCGGGTACGACTGCGGCCTCCTGCACAGCTGGCTCTGCAACGACCTGTACCGGGACGCGGTCGCCGAGCTCGGCGTGGAGGTCACCTCGCGCGGGCTGCTGGCCGACCGGGCCGCCGCCGAACGCCTCGCCGGGTGGGCGAACGCGCGGACCGACACCAAGCCGGTGGTCTGGTTCGCGGCCGAGCTGATCGAGTGGCCCGAGCCGATCGAGTCCCGTTTCGTCCCGGTCACCGTCGCGGTACCGGCCGCGGAGCCCGTCACCCCGTGGTGGCGCCGCCTCCTGGAGGGCTGACAGCCGCACCTTCCGGCGTGTCAGCCGTCGGTGCGGCGCAGGTGGACCAGGCGGCTGGCGTAGTCGCCCGGCGGCAGGTCGAGGTCGAGGCCGCGGTGGTGCAGGAGCGCGCCGCTGTGGGTGCGGCCGGTGCCGAGGTCGCGGTAGTGGGCGCCCGGGTCGAGGGCGGGCAGCCGCAGCGGCGCGGCCGGGTGGCCGAAGTGCGTGGTGGGGCGCCAGGCGAGGACGGCGTGCTCGGTGCCGTCGGCGGCGGCGTAGTGGACGGCGGTGGTGCCGGCCTCGGTGGTGAGGCGGTACTGGTCGCCGTGCTGGACGAGCGGGCGGATCCGCTTGTAGGCGGCGACCAGGTCGGCGGCTTCGGCGAGTTCTTCCTCGCTCCAGCGGGTCAGGTCGCCGCCGAGGCCGAGGGCGCCGGCCATGGCGACGTGGAAGCGGAAGCGCAGCGGGGTGGTGCGGCCGGTGGCCGGGTTGGGGCTGTCGGTGACCCAGGCGGCCATGGTCCGGGCGGGCAGGAGCTGGCTGTAGCCGTGCTGGACGGTGATCCGGTCGACGGGGTCGGTGTTGTCGGAGGTCCAGGCCTGGTCGGTGCGGGCGAGGACGGCGAGGTCGACGCGGCCGCCGCCGCCCGCGCAGGCCTCGATCCGCAGGCCGGGGTGGTCGGCGCGCAGCCGGTCCATGATCCGGTGGACGGCGTGGACGTGGTCGATCCACACCCGGTCGGGGTCGGACTGTCCTGGCTCACCGGGCCGGGCCGGTCCTCCGGCTTCGGTGAAGGGGCGGTTGGCGTCCCACTTGAGCCAGTCGACGGCGTTGTCCCGGACCAGCCGGTCCAGCGTGCGGTGCGCCCAGGCCTCGACCTCGGGGCGGGAGAAGTCGAGCACCAGTTGGTGGCGCAGGGCGGTGGCGTCGCGGGTGGGGGAGTGCAGCACCCAGTCGGGGTGGGCGCGGTGGAGGTCGCTGTCCGGGTTGACCATCTCGGGCTCGACCCAGAGGCCGAACCGCAGGCCGAGTCCGTGGACGGCGTCGGCGAGCGGGCGCAGGCCGTCGGGGAAGGCGTCGGCGCGGGGTGTCCAGTCGCCGAGCCCGGCGCGATCGCTGCGGCGCTCGCCGAACCAGCCGTCGTCGAGCACGAAGAGTTCGGCCCCCAGCCGGGCGGCGAGCCGGGCGAGGCGCAGCTGCCCGGCGTGGTCGACGGCGAACCCGGTGGCCTCCCAGGAGTTGTAGAGCACCGGCAGGTCGCCGAGGGGCTGCGGCAGGACGGCGGTGCGCACGTACGCGTGCCAGGCGCGGCTGGCGCCGCCGAAGCCGTCGGCGGTGAACAGCCCGGCGAAGACGGGGGTGCGCAGCGTCTCGCCGGGGCGCAGGGTCCAGGTGAGGCCTTCGTGGCCGTAGCCGCCGGTCCAGGTGGTGCGGCCGACCGGGTCGCGGTGCACGGTGATCCGCCAACTGCCGCTCCAGGCGAGGGCGGTGCTCCGGACCTCGCCGTGCTCCTCGGTGGCGGTGCCGTCGTCGAGGGCGAGCCAGGGGGCGGCGTGGTGGCCGGTGAGGCCGCGGCGGCTGGTGAGGACGGTCTCGGCGACCGGCAGCCGGTCGCGGTGGAGGCGGAACTCGCTGTTCCAGCCGCCGACCAGGTGGCCGATCCGGTAGTCGGCGAGGCGCGGCGCCGTCCAGGCGGCGGAGTCGAGCCGGGTGACGGTGACCGGTCCGTCGTGGGCGGTTCCGGTGTGGGTGAGTTCGGTCCAGCGTTCGATCACGTCGGTGTCGGGGCGGACGCGGTAGCAGAGTTCGGCGGCCAGCGGGAAGCGCCGGTCGGTGAGGCGCAGCCGCAGCTCGCCGCCCTCGATCCGGGGTTCGGCGCCCTGCCACTGGGCGCCCGCGGTGCCGTCGGCGAAGCGGACCTGGAGGCCGGCCGGGCCGAAGCGGGCGCCGGTCTGGATGCCGAGTTCGTCGGCGGCGGCCTCGTCCTCGAAGCTGCTTGCGGCGGGGGAGCGGGGCGCCGGGAGGGCGAGCAGGCCGTCGACCGGTAGGGGCCGCCCCCAGTACAGGTGGCGCGGGCTGCCGTCGGCGCCCAGTCGCAGGGCGTAGCAGCTGTTCGGGGTGCGGAGGACCGCGACCCCGTGGTCGGGGTGGTACGAGACCGGTGCGGGCACGCGGGCTCCCGGGAGAGGTGAGGGGCATGGGTGGGGAAGTGAGCCGAGACTAGGCCGAGTTGACGCTGTGCAGCAATACTGGACGAGGTTGATTAATCGGCGGTACGGTGCCGCCGTGTCCAAGAACCATGCACGGCCGCTGGTTTCCGCGCCGGCCGAAACGACCGTCCTGGCCATGCTGTTGGGCGAGGGACCGCTCAGCCGGGTCGAACTGGCCCGGCGCACCGGCCTGTCCCAGACCGCCGTCACCAAGGCGGCCCGGCCCCTGCTGGCCGACGGGTACCTGCACGAGCTCCCGCCCGAGCGCACCGCACCGGGCGCCGGCCGCCCGGTCAGCCCGCTGGCCGTCAGCGCGGACCGGGAGTTCTTCGCCGGGGTGAAGATCAGCGCCGACACGCTCTACGGGACGGTCTGCGACCTGCGCGCCGCCATGCGGACCTCCGCCCGGCGGCCGCTGGGCGAGCGGACCCCGGCCGCGGTGTGCGCCCTGCTGGTCGAGCTGGTGGAGGAACTGCTGGACTCCGCACCGGAGTTCCGGGCCCGCACCCGGCACCTGGGGATCGCCGTCTCCGGCGACGTGGACCGGCCGGGCGGCACCGTCCGCTACTCGGTGCTCCCCGGCTGGCGGGACGTGCCGCTGGCCGCGACCGTCGCGGCCGCGACCGGCCTGCACGTCACCGTGGAGAACGACGTCAAGGCGCTGACCGCGGCCGAGCACTGGTTCGGCGAGGGCATCGGCACCGACGACTTCGCGCTGGTCACCATCGGCGCGGGCATCGGCTCCGGGATCGTCGTCAACGGACGGCTGCTGGCCGGCGCCTACGGCGTGGCCGGCGAGCTGGGCCACATCGTCGTCGACCCGGCCGGGCCGCGCTGCCACTGCGGCGCGGCCGGCTGCGTGGAGGCGATCGCCTCCAGCGACGCCGTCCGCGACGCGGTCCGGGCGGCGTCCGGCCGCCCGGAGCTGGAGTTCGCGGACGTGACCGCCCTCGCCCGCGGCGGGGACCCGGCCGCCCGGGAGGCCTTCGCCCGGGCCGGGCGCGCGATCGGCGTCGGCATCGCCACCCTGGTGAACCTGGTCGGTCCGGAACGCATCGTGGTCAGCGGCGAAGGACTCGACACCTACGACCTGTTCGGCGTGCACATCAGGGACGCGTACGCCGCCACTGCCTTCGGAGCCGCCGCGGCCTGCCCGCTGACGCTCCGTCCGCTCGCCTGGGAGGAGTGGGCCCGCGGCGGCGCCGTCGCCGGCATCCAGGCCCTCTTCCCCTGAGCGGTCGCACCACCACCCTCACCCCGCTCCCGTCCTATGGAGGGAACCACCGTGCGCATCGTCCGAACCGTCGGCCTGGCCGCCGCGCTCGCCGCGGCCCTGGTCGCCGCCGCCGTCACCCCGGTCGTCGCGGCCGAACCACCCGCTTCCGCAGCCGCCACGACGGCCGCGCAGCTCTCCGACTCCTGGACCGGCCCGCTCTCCACCCGGGGCCGGTACGTCGTCGACGCAGGCGGCAACCGCTTCAAGCTGAAGGCCGGCAACTGGGCCGGCGCCCAGGGCACCTGGGAGGGCAGCGGCGACCCGAACGACCCGGCGAACAACCAGGCGCGGCAGGTCTCGCACAACATCCCGCTCGGCCTGGACCGCGTCCCGCTGGCGCGGTTGACGGCCGACTTCCGCGCGCTCGGGCTGAACAGCGTCCGGCTGCCGTTCGCCAACGCGATGATCCACGACACCGCGCCCGTCCCGGACTCCGCCGTCGCCGCCAACCCGCAGCTGAAGGGGAAGACCCCGCTGCAGGTGTACGACGCCGTGGTGGCGGCGCTCACCGCCGACGGCTTCGCGGTGATCCTCAACAACCACACCACCGGCTACCGGTTCTGCTGCGGCCTGGACGGCAACGAGCGCTGGAACAGCGGCCAGTCCACGCAGGCGTGGATCGACGACTGGGTGTTCCTGGTCAACCGCTACAAGGAGAACAAGCGGGTGGTCGGCGCCGACCTGCGCAACGAGGTGCGCCGCGACACCTGGGACGACCCCAACTGGGGCTGGGGCGACAGCCACGACGAGTACGCCGCGTTCGAGGAGGCCGGCAACCGGATCCTGGAGGCCGACCCGGACATGCTGGTCGTCATGGAGGGCATCAACTGGTACGGCATCCCCTCCGCCCTGTTCAGCCACGGCCGGCCGATGCTCACCCCGGTCCGCAACCTCTCCAACACGCTGATCCGCAGCGGCAAGCTGGTGTACGCCGCGCACTTCTACGCCTACACCGGGCCCGCCAACACCGGTGCGGGCAGCGGCCTCGGCTCCACCAGCGACCCGCGCTACCAGGACTTCACGCCCGAGCAGCTGGCCCAGGTGGTCGACGACGAGGCGCTGTTCGTCACGCAGTCCGGCCAGCACTTCACCGCGCCGGTGTGGATCAGCGAGTTCGGCGCCGCCGGCCGCGGCTCGGACAACGCCAAGGAGAAGGCCTGGTTCGACACCTTCACCGACATCCTGGTGAAGAACGACACCGACTTCGCCCAGTGGCCGGTGGTCGGTTGGGCCGACTCCGACGGCACCCCGAACGACAGCTGGGCGCTGCTCTCCTACGACGCCGCCGGCCGCCGGTCGGGGCTGCTGGACGGCGGCGACTGGCGGGCCGCCGACTGGGCGAAGCTGACCGGCGCCGCCGGGCGGACCGGAGCCGTCGCCCAGCCCGAGCGGTGGAACATGGTCGACCTGGACTTCGGCGACCAGAACCTGTCACTCACCATGCGCGCCAGGCCCGACTGGGCGTACGGCTACCGCAAGGGCAACTGCCCCGACACCCAGCGCCTGGTCGCCCTCGCCCGCAGCTCCAACCGCGGCCTGTGCACCGACGCGGGCGGGCCCGCCAAGGCGGCCGGGGAGTGGACCGCGGTCAACGACGAGCGGTACGTCACCCACGGCGACTGGGCGAGCGGCTACAACAAGCTGCAGTGCCCGGACAACACCTTCGCCGTCGGCTACAGCGTCAGCGGCAACGCGATGGCCACCCTGCTCTGCGCGCCCTCCGCGAAGCCGCTGCCGCTGACCGGCCGCAACGTCTGGTTCGACCACGGCGACAACCGGCCCGCCACCGGCGGCTCGGTGGCCAGCGACTGGGCACCCGGCCACTACAAGGGCCAGTGCGCCGACAACGAGTACCTCGCCGGGGTCGCCTTCACCTGGAAGTGGAGCCACGGCGGGGCGCCCGACGCCCTGCTCTGCCGGCCGCTGGCCTGACCGGCAGCCCTCCCTTCCGGCGGGCCGGCCGCCGGAAGGGAGGGACGGGCCGTCAGCGGTGCTCGACCTGGTGGATCTTCTGCCAGGAGCGCGGCTCGGCCTTCGCGGCGAGCGAGGCGGCGGCCGGGGCGCCCGAGGGCGCGGCCGCGGGACGGGCGGGGGTGAACAGCCAGGTGTCGAACAGCTCGGCCAGCGGCTTGCCCGAGACCCGCTCGGCGTACGCGCGGAACTGGGCGACGGTGGCGTTGCCGTAGCGGTGCTCCGACTGCCAGCCGCGCAGGATCGCGAAGAACGACTCGTCGCCGACCGCCGCGCGCAGCGCCTGCACCGCCGCCGCGCCGCGGTCGTACACCGCGATGTCGAACTGCCCGTCGGCGCCGGGGTCGCCCGGCCGCACGGTCCAGAACGGGTCGTCGGCCGGGTGCGAGGACCAGACCCAGTCGGCGAGCTCCGCGGCCGTGCCCTCGCCCTCGTGCTCCGACCACAGGTACTGCGCGTACCGGGCGAAGCCCTCGTTCAGCCAGATGTCGCTCCACCGCTGCAGCGAGACGCTGTCGCCGAACCACTGGTGGGCCAGCTCGTGCACCACCACCGAGGTGTTGGAGCCGGAGGCGAACTGCCGGGGGCTGTAGAAGACCCGGGTCTGGTTCTCCAGGGCGAAGCGGGTCGGGACGTTGGGCACGTAGCCGCCGGCCGAGGAGAACGGGTACGGGCCGAAGTACCCGCTCAGCCAGTCGACCAGCTCGCCGGTGCGCTCCACGCTGGCCCGCGCCGCGCCCTCGTTGTCGCCCAGGTCGCGGCTGTAGGCGTTGATCACCGGCAGGCCGCCGGCCGTGGTCGAGGTGGTGACGTCGAAGCGGCCGAGGGCGAGGGTGGCCAGGTAGGTGGCCTGCGGCTTGTCCTCGCGCCAGCTGTAGCGGGTCCAGCCGAGCTGCGAGCGCTGGGAGACCAGCACGCCGTTGCTGATCGCCTGGGTGCCGTCCGGCACCAGCACGGACACGTCGAAGGTCGCCTTGTCGGACGGGTGGTCGTTGCTCGGGAACCACCACCACGCCGCCTCAGGCTCGCCGGCCGCCACCCCGCCGTCCGGGGTGCGCAGCCACGCGGTGAAGCCGTACCGCTTCACCGCCGACGGCGTGCCCGCGTAGCGGACCACCACGGTGGCCCGCTCGCCCTTGCGCAGCGGGGCGGCCGGGGTGACCACCAGCTCCTGCTCGCCGCTGCCCGCGAAGGCCGCCCGGCGGCCGTTGACCAGCACCTCGGAGACGTCCAGCGCGAAGTCCAGGTCGAAGCGGGACAGGTCCTGGGTGGCGGTGGCCAGGATCGTGGTGGTGCCCTCCAGCCGGTCGGTGGCGGGCTGGTACTTCAGCCGGATGTCGTAGTGCGAGACGTCGTACCCGCCGTTGCCGTAGGTCGGGTAGTAGCTGTCGCCGACGCCGTCGGCGCCCGCGGTGGGGGCGGCGGCGGTCGCGGGAGAGGCCAGCAGCAGTACGGCCGTGGCCGCGGCGACGAGGAGCGTCCTGGTGCGCACGGGGGTCCTCCGGTGCGGTCGAGGATCGGATGGTTGACGGTACGTCGAACCCTGTCCCCGGCCGCACCGGTTCACTCGCACCCAGGCGTGTCGTTATGAAATGTTCACGTCACTTCACGTCGCTTCATGGGGCGGTGACACGGCGTCACAGCGGCGCGATCCGCTCCCCGGTGGCCGCCGACCGCACACTGATCGCCTCCACCGGACACATCTCCGCCGCCTCGGTCAGCTCCGCCGAGCCCGCGCCCGGGCCCGGCCGGGCCTCGGCCCGCCCGTCCGCGCCCAGCGCCAGGTCGTCCGGCGCCGTCGCCGCGCACAGCCCCGTGCCCACGCACCTGACCCGGTCGACCTCGACCAGCACCGCACCCGGGCCCTCCGCGCCCCCGCTCACCAGCTCAGGCCCAGGGACAGCGGGCTGCGGGTCAGCAGGCCCTGCCGCCACTCGATCGAGTCCACCGGCTCGGACAGCCGCATCCCCGGCACCCGGCGGGCCAGCTTGTGCAGACCGAGCTCCAGCTCCATCCGGGCCAGCCACGCGCCCAGGCAGTGGTGCGGGCCCGCGCCGAAGGTCAGGCTCGGCCCGGCCAACGGCCCGAACAGGTCCATGTCCTCCGCCGGGTACACCAGCGGGTCGTGGTTGCCGGCGGTGGTGTCTGCCGCGACCACCGCACCCGCCGGGATCAGCACCCCGCCGACCTCCACGTCCTCCACCGCCCGGCGCAGCATCCCCGGCAGCGCGTCCCGGTCGCCCAGCGGGATCCGGCGCAGGATCTGCTCGGTCGCCGCGGCCGCCGCCTCCGGGTCGGCGCCGATCCGCCGCCACGCCGCACGGTCCCGGTCCAGCAGGTACACCAGCGCGTTGCCGAGCGAGGTCATCGTGGTCTCGTGCCCCGCCACCACCAGCCCGCAGACCAGCGCGGTCAGCTGCTGCTCGCTCACCCCGCCGGTCTGGTCCGCCGCCTGGACCAGGCTGCTCACCAGGTCCTCGCCCGGGCTCTTGCGGCGCTCGATCAGCAGCTGGTAGCCGAACTCGCCGAACTCCCGCATCGCGGTGGCGATCTCCTCGGCGGAGTACGCGGTGACCGACAGCGCGTGATCGCTCCAGTGCGCGAGGCGCTCCAGGTCCAGCCCGTCCAGGTCCATCAGACGGCTGATCACGGCGACCGGCAGCGGACGGGTGAAGTTCGCCACCGCGTCCACCGGCGAACCCGCCGCCACCAGCTCCTCGACCAGGGTGTCCACCACGCCCGACACCCACGGCCGCCAGCGCTCGATGGCGCGCGGGGTGAACGCCCGCTGCACGGTCCGGCGGATCCGCTGGTGCTCGGGCCCGTCACTGTTGAGGAGGGAGTCCGGGTCGTCCAGGATGTTCGGCGTCACGGTGACCGGCGGCGCGCCCGCGGCGTACAGCGACGAGCGGTTGATCCGCGGGTCGGCCAGCACCTGCCGGACGTCCGCGTGCCGCGTCACCAACCAGGCGGGAGTCCCGGTCGGCAGGGCGACCAGGCGCGGCGGGCCCGGCTCGGCGTGCCGCAGGCAGTGCAACGGGACGAGCGGCGGCGTGTCGGCGGTGGTCAAATCCGTCCTCCAGGCGAGTGCGGCCGAGGGCGCTGCGGAACCGCAGACCCGCCCCCGACCGTACGGGCGCACCCGTCCCCGCGAGAAGGACGCAAACCAGCCAACAGCCGCTGCACGAACCACCCCTGACGGGACGTCGGCGCAGCGGCCCCGGGCCCGGGACGGTCAGACGCCCGTCTCGGCGGGCAGCCGGCCCGCCCGGACCGCCGCCAGCAGCGCCGCGTGGTCCGCCTCGCTCTGGTCGGCGTAGGCCACCGCGAACGCGGCGATCGCCTCGTCCAGGCGTTCGTCCTTGCCGCAGTACCCCGCCACCGTCGCCGCGTCGGCGGTGTGGGCATGCGCCCGGGCGAGCAGCGCGCCGGTCAGACGCCCGTAGTCGTCCAGCTGCGCGGGCAGCAGCGCGGCCGGATCCACACTGCCCTTGCGGTTGCGGAACTGCCGCACCTGGTACGGCAGTCCGTCCACCGTGGTCCAGCCCATCAGCACGTCGCTGACCACCTGCATGCGCTTCTGCCCGAGCACCACGCGGCGGCCCTCGTGCCCGTCCGCCCCGGCCGCCGCGGCGACCGGGAAACCGGCCCGCCGCAGATGCGGCAGCAGCACCGACGCCCGCGCCTCCTTCACCTGGAGCACCAGCGGCTGCTCCCGCTGGTCGACCAGCAGCACCACGTACGAGCGGGTGCCGACGCTGCCGGTGCCGACGATCCGGAAGGCGACGTCCTGCACGCTGTACCGGCCGAGCAGCGGCTGCAGCTCCGCCGGGACGGTCTCCCGGTAGGAGACCAGCGACTCCGCGACCCGCGCGGCCCGGGTGTCGCTCACCTCGCTGAGCACCGGCGGCGCCGCCACGAAGCGCCAACCGCCGTCCTCGGTGCGGTCGGTGGACTTCGCGGCGAACTTGGCACTGGTGTTGCGCAGCGCCTTCGCCGACACCGCCGCCAGCACCTCGTTCAGCTCGTGCGCCTCGGTCAGGGTCACCAACTGGTCGTCGGGGATGGCGTTCCAGGCGTCCAGCGCGGAGAGCTTGGCCAGCCGCCGCATGGTCCGCCGGTACGAGCCGACCGAGTCGAACGCCGCCCGCCGGCAGGTGTCCTCGTCCGCCCCGGCCTGCCGGCCGGCCAGCACCAGACTGGCGGCCAGCCGCTTGAGGTCCCACTCCCAGGGGCCCGGCACGGTCTCGTCGAAGTCGTTGATGTCGACCGCCAGCCGGCCCCTGGCATCGCCGTACAGGCCGAAGTTGGCGGCGTGCGCGTCACCGCACAGCTGGGCCACCACACCGGTCGTCGGGGTGGTGGCCAGATCGTGTGCCATCAGACCCGCGGAGCCGCGCAGGAACGCGAACGGCGAGGCCGCCATCCGGCCGATCCTTATCGGCACCAGGTGCGGCAGACGCCCCGCATTGGCCTCCTCGATCGCGGTCGCCACACTCGGCCGACCGGTCGCCGGCGCGTGCAGCGCGTGCGCCTCGCGCGGGGTGCGCTCGCGCAGCGCCTTGCCGCGCGCCTTCCCGCTGCCCTCCGGCGGCCACGGCGCGAACCCCGCCACCCCGCCGACCCGCGGTCCGGGCGCCCCGTCCCCGCCGCCGTGCAGCCGCGCCGCGCCGCCCTCCCCGAGCCCGCCCGCCACAGCCTCCGCCGCCCCTGCCAACCCCACTACCGGACTCCGTTCCGTTCGTTTTACCGGACCGACGCCGGCGCGCGGCGTTCGGTTCCGGCCGCGGCCGAAACCTACCGGGTCCGGGCGACCGGCCTCGACATTGCCCACGTAACATGCCGACATGGCCCATGACCTGCACGCTCTCGACGACGACTACCTGGCCTTCTGGCGCGAGTACCAGCTCTGCACACTGACCACCCTGCGCCCGAACGGCACCCCGCACGTCGTCCCGGTCGGCGCGACCTTCGACCCGCAGACGCTGACCGCCCGGGTGATCAGCAGCCGGGCCAGCCGCAAGGTGCAGAACGTCCTCGCGGCCGGCGAGCAGGGCCTGCGGGTCGCGCTCTGCCAGGTCGACCGGGCCCGCTGGTCGACCCTGGAGGGCCTCGCGGTGGTCCGCGACGACCCGGCGGCGGTCGCCGACGCGGTCCGGCGCTACGCCGAGCGCTACCGCCAGCCGCGGGAGAACCCGGAGCGCGTGGTGATCGAGATCACCGTCGACCGCGCCCTCGGCCGGGCCTGAGAGCTTTCGTCGGCAGGCCTCGGGCAGGCCCGGGACACGCCGCGGGGCGGGGGTGTCGACCCCCCCCCCGCGGCGCCTGCCGGTGGACCGGCTCCGGATCAGCCGACCGACACCGCCGACCAGGCCGCCGCCACCGCCGCGTACTCCGCGCTCGACGCGCCGTACAGGTCGGTCGCCGCCTTCAGCGTCGCGGTCCGCGCACCCGCGTAGTTGGTGGTCGACGTCATGTAGACGCTCAGCGCCCGGTACCAGATCGCCCCCAGCTTGTCCCGCCCGATGCCGGTCACCGACGAGCCGTTGCAGGTCGGGCTGTTGTACGACACCCCGTTGACCACCTTGGCGCCGCTGCCCTCGGCCAGCAGGTACGCGAAGTGGTTGGCCACGCCCGAGGAGTAGTGCACGTCGAGGTTGCCGACGCTCGAACTCCAGCAGTCCGCCGACTTGGTGTCCTTCGACGGCTGGTCCATGAACCGCAGCGCCGCCTTGCCGAAGCCGGACTTCACGATCTCCTCGCCGATCAGGTAGTCGCCCGGGTCGTTGGCGTTGCCCGCGTACCACTCGACCAGGGTGCCCATGATGTCCGAGGTCGCCTCGTTCAACCCGCCGGACTCCCCGGAGTAGTTGAGCTTCGCGGTGCGCGAGGTCACGCCGTGCGACATCTCGTGCCCGGCCACGTCCAGCGACACCAGCGGACCGAAGGTCGTCCCGTCCCCGTCGCCGTACGTCATGCAGAAGCAACTGTCCTGCCAGAAGGCATTGTTGTAGTTGCTGCCGTAGTGCACCCGGTTGTACGAGCCCTTGCCGTCACCGGCGATGCCGCTGCGGCCGTGCACGTTCTTGTAGTAGTCCCAGGTGGTGTTGGTGCCGTACTGCGCGTCGACCGCGGCGGTGGCCCGGTCGGCGCCGGCGCCGGTGCCCCAGTGGTTGTCCGCGTCGGTGAACAGGGTGGCGGGCGCCCGGCTGAAGCAGATCGAACCGAAGCACAGGTCCGTCTTGTTGGCCGCGTCACCGGTGTAGGTGTTGCCCCGGCTCGGGTCCTTCAGCTGGTAACTGCTGCCCGACTGGGTGGTCTCCAGCGCCACCGTCCCGCTGTACAGCGACTGGCCGTCGCCGGCGGCGGTCTCCAGGCCGTCCCAGTCGGCGATCCGCTCGCCGCTGCGGGCGTCGGTCAGCACCGTCCGCGCCACCGGGTTGCCCAGGTAGTCGGTGCCCGCGACGGTGGTCTGCCAGGCCAGCCGCGGCGCGCCGTGCGCGGCGTCCACCACCAGCTGCGGGGCGGAGCCGCCGGAGGTCTCGCGGGCGCCCGGCACCGCCTGCCGCAGCGCACCGCCCGCCTGCGCGGCGGCCGCGTCCGCACCCACCGCCGGGGTGGTGCTCGGCACCGCCAGATCGCCGCCGGCCGCCCGGTCGGCGTCCCGGAACGCGCCGCCCGGGGCCAGGTGCACCACCAGGTCGCCGCCGATCACCGGCAGCCCCCGGTAGCTGCGGTCGAACCGCACGTGCTGGGTGCCGTCCGCGTCGACCACCACGTCGCGGACGGTCCGGCCCTGCGCGGCGGTGACGGCCAGCTGCGCGCTGTGCGCGTCCACCGCCGCCTGGGCCCGGGCCACCGCCGTCGCCGGACTCGGGCGGCCCGCCGCCCGGTCGCCGGACGCGGAGGGTGCGGCCGCCGCCACCAGGGTGCCGGTGGCGAGGGCGACGGCGGTGGCGATCGCGGTGGTGCGGATGCTGGTGCGCATCGGACTCCTCTGGAAGTGGGGGAGCCCGGGAACAGGCGCGGGGTGCCGCCCGTCCCCGGAGGGAGGGAGCGTGGCGCCGAACCTGAGAAGCACAATGGGACAGTTGTTTTACATGTCCAGGACACCTGGCGTCCAGAGTCGGTGCAGAAATCGGCGTGCGAAACTGACACCGTGTCGAACAACCGCACGCCGCCGTACGGCGTGATCGAACTCCTGGACCCGGACGACAACCGCTGGCACTTCGTCCGCGGCCCGCTCGACCTGCGCGCCGCCAAGCGGCTCGTCCTCACCGCGCACACCGTGCTGGAGGGCTACCTCCACTGCCCCGACCCCGAGCACCTCACGGTGGTCGCGGACACCGACCGGCGCACGTTCTGGCAGACGATCAAACGCGGGCTGGAGGACCGGCAGGGCGAGGTGTACCACGTCGCGTACGAGTTCGGCTCCGCCGAGGGCCGGCGGATGGTCTTCCTCAACCGCCACTGCTGACCGGCGCCGAGCCCGACCCGCCGCGCTTCCTCCCGCCGGGGGCCTCCGCGCCTCCCCGGCTGCCTGCGGTCCGGAGCGCCGTGGCCCGCCGACTCGTGCGGCCGCTGGCGACGGTGCCGGGTCCGTCCGCCGGCGATGCTGTAGGCGCCCGCCGGCTGTCGGCGTCGCTACGTCCCCCCGCCCGCTGTTGGCGGAACTCCGAGGGCGGGACGCCGTAGCGGGCGGTGAAGCGCCGGGTCAGGTGGGCGTGGTCGGTGAAGCCGGTCGCAGCGGCGATGTCCGCCAGGGGGAGGGCGGTGCGGGTGGCGAGCTGGGCGGCCACTTCCAGGCGGACCGCGAGCAGTTCCGCGCGGAAGGACGTGCCCGCCGCGGTGAGGCCGCGCTGGAGGGTGCGCGGGGCCAGGCCGAGGAGGGCCGCCGTCCCGTCGAGGCGCCAGGCGCGGTCCGGCTCACGGGCGAAGCGGCCGCGCAGCGCGTCGAGCGGCTGCGGTCCGCCCGGCGCCACCTCGTCCGCCCAGTCGATCCGCCACCCGCTGACCCGGCGGGCCCCGCCGCGCAGGACGTCCTCCGGCCGCCCGGCGGCGCCGTCCGCCAGTACGGTCACCCGCCCGGCCCGTCCCGTCACCTCCGCCGTGGCGACGGCGTCCAGCGCGCAGACGAACAGCGACTCCGGCGCGCTCGGAACCCCGCCCAGCCCGGGAAGGTGGCGCACCGTCAACTCCCGTTCGCCCAGCGACCGGTGGGTACGGTGCCCGACGTGGAACCAGCCCTCCGCGAGGGCGGCCCGGCCCAGCAGCGCGGGCAGATCGCGACACTCGGCGAGCTCGGCCATGGGCGGTGCCGAGGCCACCAGCCGTTCGGCCGCGGCCAGCAGCGCGGGCCAGCCACCCGCGGCCAGCCGGGACAGCACGCGTGCGTTCAGCCGCTCCGGCACCGGCTCGCCGTCGCCGAGCATCGCACGGGCCCGCTCCCCGGCATCGCCCGCCCCCGCGCCCAGCGTCCGGACCGCCGCGCCGACCAGCGCGGGATGGACGGAACGCGCCATGTCGGCGCCGGTGCGGGGCATGGCGCGATCGTACAAGCGCACCGCGGGCGCTCCCGGCAGCATGCCGCGGGTGAACCTCTCCACGCAGCGCATCCTCGTCACCGGCGGTACCAGCGGCGTCGGCCGCGCCCTGGCCGAACACCTCACCGCCCGCGGCGCGCAGGTCGTCACCTGCGGCCGCACCGCCGAGCCCGACGCCCGTACCGTCCGGGCCGACCTCGCGGTGCCCGGTGAGGCGGCCCGGGTAGTCGCCCTCGCCGCGGCCGAACTCGGCGGCCTCGACCTGGTGGTCGCCAACGCGGGTGTCCAGTACCCGACCCCGCTGACCGCCGGACCCGACCCGCGGGTCCTCGCCCTGGCCCGTCAGGAGATCGAGGTCAATCTCGCCTCCGTGGTCGAACTCGCCGCCGCCGCATGGCCCCACCTCGTCGCTGCCCCGGACGCCGCCTTCGTCGCGGTCACCTCCGGGCTGGCGTACGCGCCCAAGCAGAGCGCCCCGGTGTACTGCGCGACGAAGGGCGCCGTCCACGTGCTGCTGGAGGCGCTGCGGCACCAGGCGCGCCGCGAGACGCCCGGGGTGCGGGTGCAGGAGATCGTGCTCCCGCTGGTGGACACCGCGATGACCGCCGGCCGCGAGGGCCCGGCCCGCAAGCTGAGCGCCGGGCAGGCGGCGGAGGCGGTCCTGCGCGGCATCGAGCGCGAGCGGGACGTGGTGGCCGTCGGTGCCTCGCGGGCGCTGCTCGCGCTGCTGCGGGTCGCCCCGCCGGTGGGCCGGCGGATCCTGCGCGACGGCTGAGGCGCAGCGGGGCGCACCGGGGCCGTGGGGGCCCTTGCTTCCGGGGCGGGGACGGCATTAACTAGCATTGCTAATTAAACGGTGTCCGTCCGGAGGAGAGGAACGGCTGTGGTGCAGCAGCACGCGGATCAGTACATCGGCGGTGCCTGGCGGCCCTCGCTCGACGGCGGCGCCATCGAGGTCGTCGACCCCGCCACCGAGACGGTCATCGCCACCGTCCCCGCCGGCGCGGCCGCCGACATCGACGCCGCCGTCGCCGCGGCCCGCGCCGCCGCCCGCGGCTGGGCCGCCACCGGCCGCGAGGAGCGCCTCGCCGCGCTCACCCGCCTGCGCGACGGACTCGCCGCCGCCCAGGCCGAGATCGCCGCCACCGTCACCGCCGAACTCGGCAGCCCGATCGGCTTCGCCACCGCCGTCCAGGCCGGCCTGCCGCTCGCCGTCGCCTCCTCCTACCTGGAGATCCTCGCCGGGTACGCCTTCGAGGAGCGGGTCGGCAACTCCGTCGTCCACGCCGAACCGGTCGGCGTGGTCGCCGCGATCACCCCGTGGAACTACCCGCTCCACCAGATCGTCGCCAAGGTCGTCCCCGCCCTCGCCGCCGGCTGCACCGTCGTCCTGAAGCCCGCCGAGGACACCCCGCTGGTCGCCCGCCTGTTCGCCCGGATCGTCGACGAGGCCGGCTTCCCGGCCGGCGTGTTCAACCTGGTCACCGGCGCCGGCACGGTCGCCGGCGCGGCCCTCGCCGCCCACCCGGACGTCGACCTGGTCTCCTTCACCGGCTCCACCGCCGTCGGCCGGACCGTCGCCGAGACCGCCGGACGCGGCATCAAGCGGGTCGCCCTGGAACTCGGCGGAAAGTCCGCCAACGTCGTTCTCCCCGGCGCCGACCTGGCCCGTGCCGTGAACGTCAACGTCGCCAACGTCTTTGCCAACTCCGGCCAGACCTGCAGCGCCTGGACCCGCCTGCTGGTCCACCAGGACCAGTACGAGGAGGCCGTCGAACTCGCCGCCAAGGCCGCCGCCAAGTACACCCCCGGCGACCCCACCGACCCCGCCACCCGCCTCGGCCCGCTGGTCAACGCCCGCCAGCTGGAGCGCGTCCGCGGCTACATCCGGGGCGCCCTCGACCAGGGCGCCCGCCTGGTCACCGGCGGCCCCGACCGCCCCGACGGCCTGGAGCGCGGCCACTACGTCCGCCCCACCGTGCTCGCCGACGTCACCGCCGACATGACCGTCGCCCAGGAGGAGATCTTCGGCCCGGTCCTGTCGATCCTCGCCTACCGCGACGAGGAGCACGCCCTGGAACTCGCCAACGGCACCCAGTACGGGCTCGCCGGCGGCGTCTGGGCCGCCGACCAGGACACCGCCGTCGCCTTCGCCCTCCGCATGGACACCGGCCAGGTCGACATCAACGGCGGCCGCTTCAACCCGCGCGCCCCCTTCGGCGGCCACAAGTCCTCCGGCATCGGCCGCGAACTCGGCACCCACGGCCTCGCCGAGTACCTGCACACCAAGTCCCTGCAGTTCTGACCCTCCGACCCACCCTGACCGCCGTGCCGCGCCCGACGCCCGGCCCCGGGTCGGGCCCGTCCGGCTCCGTCCGGCTCCGTTCGGCCCCGGGTCTGGACAGCGGCGCGGCGGTCGGCCACTCTTCACCCCCATGACCCTCCCGAACAGCCGGAATTCCCCCGCCGCCGCCCCCACCGCCGCCCCTGCCCTCGCCGCCGCCGAACGCTCCGCGCTCTTCGAGGCGATCACCGCCGTCGGCGACGCGGCCGTCCCCCTGCTCGGCGACGGCCGGGGCGCCACCCCGATACCCGGCGCCACCTGGACGGTGGCCGAAGCGGCGGCCCACCTCGCCATGGCCAACGAGCTGATGGCCAGCCTCGCCGCCGGCGAGGACCGGCCGTACGGCGACGGCACCCCCGCCTCGCTCGCCGCCGCCAACGAGGCCTCGCTCACCGAGCGGCCGGAGCGCGACCCCGCCGTCCTCGCCGCGGACATCGCCCGCCACGCCCGGGAGTTCACCGCGGCCGCGGGCCGGCGCCCTGGCACCGAACCCGTCGTGACCCCGCTCGGCCCGATGGACCTCGACACGCTCGGCGCCTACCTGCTGACCCACATGCTCGGCCACCTGTACGACATCGCCGTCGCGCTCGGGCGGCCGCACCCCATCGACCGGCGCCGGGTCGAACTGACCATGCCGTTCCTGCGCACCGCCATGCCGCTGGTTGTGGACGCGCGCGCCGCCGCCGGGCACAACGCCTGCTACCGGCTTCGGGTCCGGGGCCTCGGCGGCTTCGCCGTGACCTTCACCGACGGCGCCGCCGAGGTCGGCCAGGAGCCGCCGCGCCGCCCGGACTGCACCATCCTCACCGAGCCGGTCGCGTTCCTGCTCATCGCCCTCGGCCGGTACACCGCCACCGACGCGCTCACCCGCGGCAAGGTCCTCGCCTGGGGCCGCCGCCCCTGGCTGGCCGCCCGCTTCCCGAGCCTCTTCACGGCCCCCTGACCGGGAGCGGATGAGTACCGCTACTCAGGCGCCCGGCACGGCCCCTCCGGCACGATGGCGGCACCGCCCCGCACCCGGCGGCCGGGGCGACCGCACCGGCCGCGCGCCACGAAGGAGCCGTGCCCCATGCTCGCCCGGATCGCTGCCGTCCTGGTCCCCGTACTCGGCCGGCTGTCCGTCAGCTCCGAGGTACCCGGACCCGTCGCCCCGGGCAGCATCGTCGTCGCCAACCACAGCTCGCTCGCCGACCCCGGCGTGGTGCTCGCCGCACTGCGCAAGGTCGGCACCGAGCCGGTCGTCATGGCGACCGCCGGCCTGTGGCGGGTACCGGTGCTCGGCCGGGTGCTGCGGGCCGGCGGCCACATCCCCGTCCACCGCGGCACGGCCCACGCCTCCGCCGCCCTCGACGCTGCCGCAGCGGCCCTCGCGGACGGCCGCGTCGTCCTGATCTACGGCGAGGGCGGCCTGCCCAAGCGGCGCGACCCCCTGGACGCCGCACCGACCGCCTTCCGCACCGGCCTCGCCCGCCTCGCCGCCATGACCGGCGCCCCGGTCGTCCCGCTCGGCCAGTGCGGAGCCCGCCGCCTCAGCTCGGGCAGCACCGCCAAGCAGATCGCCGGCTTCGCCACCGCCCCCCTGCGCCGCCCCGCCCTCCACGTCCACCTCGGCACGCCCCTCCACCTCCCCGCCGACATCACCGAGGCCACCACCACCGCCCACCACGCCGTCACCACCGCCTGGCGCACCGCGGAACAGCACCTCCCGGCCCGCGCCGGCACCGGGCTGAACGAAGCCGCGTAGCCCCGCGCAGGCGCGGGTCGGCCCTGCTGTGCGCGCGTCGGGCTAATCCGTGACGAAGGGTGCGTATCCGACCGGGACCTCGGTCACCTGGAGGTCCGAGAAGACCAAGGTGATGTCGTGAGCGTTGGTCTCGATGCGGACCTCGTGGAAGTCGATCCCGAGCGCCTCCGACCAGCGGCGGGTCGCCTCCGACTCGGGAAGAACCGTGGCTCCCGGGTGCAGGCAGTGCCACTTCACACCCCAGACGTATCCCTCGAGGTCGACGCCCGTTTCGTAGTCGATGAGGCGGTCGTCCAGAGAGACCCGCCAGGTCTCCGCCGGCAGTGACGTCCCACATCGTGCCTCGACGCAGTACCGGAAGAGATACCGCAGGTAGGACGGCTCGATGCCGCTACGGGGATCAGCCGTTGCGTGGACGATGACCTCGTAGTCACGCATGTAGTTGGTGTATCCGTGGTTCACCACGGCGTGATCGAAGCTCTCGTCTAGCATCTGCTCGAGTACGGCGATATCCATGCCGTCCTTCTACCTCACTCGGCGAGACCTCCGACAACGGGATTCACGGGTGCTGGGCGCCGCTGACCTCAGGGACCGTCCGGACCGGCGCCAGCCAGGTGGTCTGCTGGCGGTCCGAGTCGAAGGTGCGGGCGGCGTCGAGGGTGCCGGTGACGTCGGGGTGGCGGCCCAGGATGTCGTGGGCCCGGGCGAGGTCGGCTGGCTCCAGGCGGCGGGTCAGGCACAGGTGGGGCATCCAGCGGCCGGGGAGGTAGTGCTCGTTGGGGTCGGGGGCCGTGGCCAGCTCCTGCCACACCGCGCGGTGCAGGTCGACCAGTTCGGGGCTCGGCACCACGCCCCAGGCCAGTACGCGCCGTCGGCTGCGGGCGCTGAAGGAGAGCAGCCCGCTGAACCGCACCGCCACCGGCACCGCCCCGGCCAGCACCTCGCGGACCCGCTCCAGCGTGTCCGGCGCGATCGTCCCGCACGCCGCGAGCGTCAGGTGCGGCCGGTGCCCCGGGTGCGGGTTGTCGGCGAGGCTGTCGACGCCGCCGTCCGCCAGCTGTCGCCACACCGCTCGCACGGCCCGGTCCAGCGCCGGTTCGCAGGTCAATTCGATCGTCTGCACCCGGCTACGGTAGATCTTGTTCGAGGACCGTCCCGCACCGGGTCGGCGGTGTGATTGGTTGGAGGGCGTGATGATGACCGAGGGCTCCGTGCCGCACCGCCGCGCTGCTCGCCGCGTCCGCCGCACCGCCGCGCTGCTCGCGGCGTCCGCGCTGGCCCTGCTGCCGGCCGTGGCGCCGGCCGCGGCCGAGGGTTCCCGCACCGAGTTCACCATCAGCGACCCCAGGATCACCGAGTCCAGCGGCCTCGCCGCGAGCCGCGCGCACCCCGGCGTGTACTGGACGCACAACGACAGCGACGACGGCCCGTACGTCTACGCGGTCGACTCCACCGGCAAGACCGTCGCCACCGTGACCCTGCGCGGCGTCAAGCCCCGTGACGTCGAGGCGATCTCGCTGGGGCCGGACGGCGCGCTCTACCTCGGCGACATCGGCGACAACCTGGACGGCAGCTGGAGCGAGGTGTGGATCTACCGCTTCGCCGAGCCCGCCGAGCTCCGCGACCAGACCGTGGACGCCACCCGCTACCGGGTGCGGTACGAGGACGGCCCGCGCAACGCGGAGGCGCTGATGATCCACCCGGGCACCGGCCGGGCGTACATCGCGAGCAAGAACGAGCGCACCGGCGGCCTCTACCAGGGCCCGGAGAAGCTCTCCGCGACCGGGGTGAACA
Source organism: Kitasatospora sp. NPDC048365 (assembly GCF_043200835.1). Lineage (NCBI taxonomy): Bacteria > Bacillati > Actinomycetota > Actinomycetes > Kitasatosporales > Streptomycetaceae > Kitasatospora > Kitasatospora sp. NPDC048365. The sequence continues at coordinate 43,142 of NZ_JBICYJ010000037.1, read as the reverse complement.
CCTTCCACCGGATCGCCGACGTCCCGTGGGTCACCGACGGCGCGTTCTCCCCGGACGGCACCCGGCTCCTGCTGCGCGGCTACTTCTTCGCCGAGGAGTACCGGTGGAAGGACGGCGCCGCCCCGCAGCGCCTGGGCAGCGTGGAGCTGCCCTTCCAGCGCCAGGGCGAGTCGGTCACCTTCGCGCCCGACGGCCGCTCGGTGCTGTACGGGACCGAGGGCAAGAACAGCACCGTCACCCGTGTCCCGCTCAGCGGCGACAAGCTCCCCGACAGCGCCGCCACGGCCGCGCCCACCACCCCCGCGCCGGCCGCGTCGGGGCCCGCCTCCCCGGGCGCCGCGCCGACCGGCGGCACCGCCGCCCCGGGTCAGGGAACCGGAAGCCGCTCCACCGGCATCCTCATCGCCGTGGGCGCGGTCGCCCTGCTCGCCGCCGTGTTCCGCCGGCGCTCGCGCTCCCGCGGGGACAGCTGAACCGACCCCGCCCCGAGGTGCCCACCCCCGTGACCCGCCAGGCCGCCACCGTCCGCCCCGCCACCGTCCGCCTCGCCGCCGTGGCGGCCGCCCTGCTCACCGTCGCCGCCGGACTCGCCGTCACGTACGCGGGCAGCGGCCCGGTCGCCAAGCCCGTCGGCGACTGCCTGTACACCGTGCTGCTGCACACCCTGATCGTCGCCGCGGTCCCGCGCGTCCGCCCGTTGCCGGCCGCCGGCCTCGCCTTCGCACTGAGCGCCGGTGTCGAACTGGCCCAGCTCACCGGCCTGCCCGCCGCCCTGGCCGGCCGCTCGACGCTCGCCCGCCTGGTCCTCGGCACCACCTTCAACGCCCCCGACCTGCTCTGGTACGCCGTCGGCGCCGCGTTCGCCGCCGCCGCGCACACCGCCCTGCACACCGCCGTGCCCGCCGCCCTCGACCGCCGCCGATGACGCGGACCGACGTCGGGGGGCTCTGACCCCGGCCCCGTGTGTTTGTCCCCGGCGGTTCCGACCCCGCCGGGGACGCCGGCCCTCAGTACCGCTGGGCCTTGGTGACCACCGCCACCAGCTTCATGTCCGCAGGCTTGCGGCTGAACGCCACCGGCTGCGCCTTCTGCCCGGCCGCCAGGTTCTCCGCCCACACCACGCTGGTGTCCGCGACCTGTCCGGCCTCGTCCTTGAACGCCACCTGCACCGCGTACGACGCCGTCGCGTTCGTCGAGTTGGTGATCGTCACGATCGCCGCGTGCAGACCGCCGGTGGTCGTCCTCGGCACGCCGGTGATCACGACGTCGCCCATGGCGTTGCCCTCGCCCTGGGTGGCCTGCAGCACCTCGGACGCCTTGGTCCGGCTCGCGTTCACCTGCTCCGAACCCGACGCCGCGAACGAGGACGCCGCCGCCTCCGCGGACGACTGCGCGGCCTCCGCCGAAGCGAGCGCCGACGACGCGGCCGAGGCCAGCGCCGACGGCGGTGAGCCGGAGAAGTTCGACGGGTTCGGAGCCGCCGTCAGCGACGAACCGGGCGTCGACGCCGGACTCGACGACCCGTCGCTCCCGCATGCCGCCACCGCCGGCACCAGCAGCGCCAGCACCCCCGCCCCCACCGCGACCCGCCGGCCACCTGCCGACCCACGCCCCGCGGCACCCCGCGCGCTCCGCACCCGCATCCCAGCCACCTCCACCTCCGCGACCCGCCCGCCCGGCACTGGGCAGACCCCTCCATGCTCACCAGCGCCGGGCCCCGGGGCACCCGCGGCTAACCCGTCCGGGAGCATCGGGGCACCACAAGGTCCGGATCCACCCCGAGCTCCGCCACCCCCGTGCGGACCGCCTCGACGAACTCGACGAGACCTGCGCGCAGCGCAGCCCACTCCATCGGGGTCGTCCAGGAACCGGGCGCGTGGACCGATCCGACCCGCCACCCGTCGGCCTCCGGCGCGATCCGGACCGCACCAGGTGCGTCGTACGCCATCGAGTCGAAGGCGAAGTCCGCCCGTTCCCGGTCCGGGAGGCTCAGCCAGGACGACAGGGTCCGGGCGAGCTCGGCCACGGGGAAGGCGCGCTCGCTCCAGACCGTACGGTCGCCGTCCCTGAGCTCCAGGTCCGCCTCGACGTCCAGGAGCAGCACAGCCAGTGGAGCCGAGCCCGCGGAGAGCCCCCGGCGGGGCAGGTCGGGCGCCCCGAGGCTTCCGCAGGCGAACACCACGGCGCGCGGCGCACTCATGCGTCGGCGGGGGGCCGCTGCCGGGCGGGGTACGGCAGGGGGATGCCGTGGCGGGTCAGCTCGGCCTCGTAGGCCGTCAGCATGTCGTCCAGGTCGGCCAGCAGGAACCCGGCGCAGTCCGTCGCCTCGTCGAGGTCGCCCCGCGCGCACGCGGCGCGGATCTCCGCCACCTCCTCGCGGAGGACGAACAGGGAGTCGCCCTGCACCACCACCCCGGGGAACCGGCGGCCCGGCATCCGCACCACGGCCCCGTTGCCCCCACCACCGAACTGCTCGACCTCGATCTTCTCCATCGCGCCATCCAACCCGGCGGGCCGGCCGGGGAGCAATCGACTTCCCGAGGCCGAGTTGTCGGCGGCGGTCGCTAAGGACTGTCCCGTAACTCCGCAGACCGTTTACCGGTGTCCGTTTCAATCCGCTTGGCCGTCATCCCCTTGAGGCCGCGACCGTGCCGGAGCTGGAGGAGGACGAGCCCGGCATCAAGGGGGTCAGGCGTCAGCCGCCTGTGGTGCTGGCGTGCAGCAGGGCGAGCTGGTGCTCGACGGCCGCGGTGAGTCGCGCATCGTCGTCGGTGGCGAGGAGGTCGAGCAGGGCACCCCGTAGGACGGCCAGGGCCAGGGTCCGGCGGGTGGCACCGTCCTCGCTGTCGCGCTCGGGCAGCGGCTGGCAGTCGGCCAGGACTCCGAGCCAGTCCTCCACCGTCGCCCGGGCAAACCCCGCCCAGGCCCCGTCGGGCTGGACGAGGGAGCGGGTGTACGCCTCGGCCCATAGCCGCAGCAGCGGTCGATGCTCCTTGGCGGCGAGCCACGTCCAGAGCCGCTCGACGGCGGGCACGAGTCCGGCGGGGCTTTCGGGCTGCCGGGCCCGGTCCAGGAGGACAAGCTCGTCGGCGCGGGCACGCGCCAGCAGCGCCCGCAGCAAGCCGTCCTTGTTTTCAAAGAGGAAGAGCAGGACCCGTGGGCTGGAGCCGATGGCCTCGGCCAGTGGGCGCAGTGACAGGTCGGCCAGGCCGTGGGCGAGGGCGTACTGGTAGGCCGCCTCCAGCAGCTCGGCCTGCCGGGCGGAGGGGGTTGGCGCTTCCTGAGACATGCAGCTAGCCTAACTGAAACAACCGTTTCAGTGGTGTGGTTCGATCGCGAGCCGGGAGAGCAGCGCATGCATCAGCAAGATCAGAAGCAAGTCGTCATACGCCGTGCTGACCGTCCCGGCGACCTGGGATGGGTGGTGATGGCCCACGGCGAGGCATACGACCAGCAGTTCGGCTGGAACACCGACTTCGAGGTTCTGGTCGCCAATATCGTTGCCGACTACGGAACCAAGCGCGATCCGGCACGAGAGGCGGGCTGGATTGCCGAGGTCAACGGCCGACGCGTCGGCTGCATCTTCCTCGTCGCGGGCGACCGGCCGGAAGTGGCCAAGCTGCGGATTCTGCTCGTCACCCCGGAGGGCAGAGGTCTTCGCCTTGGGACGCGCCTGGTGGAGAAGTGCCTCGCCTTCGCCCGCGAAGCGGCTTATGAGCAGGTGACGCTGTGGACCAACGACGTGCTCACGGCGGCGCGCAAGATCTACCGGAGCTTTGGCTTCACCCTCGCCGACGAGGAGCACCACCACAGCTACGGCCAGGATCTTGTCGGCCAGAACTGGACCCTCGACCTGCGCACCGGCGCGACGGACAGCGACAGCTGACCGACACAGCGAAGTCCGAGGCGGCCCCACCGGTGCCGGGGTTCCTCGGGCGGCGGCCACCGTCACGGACGCCGACTTCCCCGGCCCTCGAAGATTCCGGCCGAGGAGGTCGAAACGGACACCGGCAAACAGTCTCCGGAGTTACGGGACAGCCCTTAGCTTGTGCGCATGACCGACGCCCTGCACGACCTGCGCCGCCTGCTGCCCGCCGGGGAGCCGGCCGTGGTGGCCGGAATCCTGCCGCCCGGACGGCCGGTGAAGCCCGACGGCCACGACGAGGACGCGGCGCCGGTCCTCTGGCTGAGCGACGGTCCCGCGCCCCGCGGGCTGTGGGAGCAGCTCCACCGCCTGCACCCGCAGACCGGGCTGTGGCCGCTGCTGCTCGCCCCGCTCAGCCGGACGGACCGCGAGTTCCGCCCGTGGGAGACCGGGGAGTTCGACCGTCGCTCGGCCGGCGAGCCGGACTGGTACGACCCGGCCTCAGTGCTGCGCCGGGGCTGGGAGCAGGCCACCGGCACCGACGCCGAGGGCGACCCGTACGACGCCGAGGACCTGGCCGAGATCGCCGAGGTGGTGGCCCCGTTCGCCGGCGGCTGGCCCGGCCCCGCGCCTGCCCCGGACCGTCGCACCGACCCCGACGCGGCGGCCCGCGCCCTTGCCACCGAGCTGCTCGCCACCCACCCGGACCTGCGGATCGGCCTGGTCGCCGCGGCGACCGGCGCCGAGGCGCTGACCGCCTGCGGCTGGACCGGCCCGGAGAACCACGAGGACGACATCGCCAGGGTCTCCGCCGTCCTGCTGGACTGGGAGCGCCGTTTCGGCACCCGCCTCGTCCAGGTGGGCTTCGCGGACCTCGTGCTGAGCGTCGCCGCCCCGCCCGCCGACACCGCGGCCGCGCTGCGCACCGCCGCCGAGCACCTGGCCATCTGCCCCGACAACATCCTGCAGGGCCCCGGCAGCCTGGCGAAGTACGCCGGCGGGCTGGTCGGCGCCGACCAGTGGTCCTTCTGGTGGGACTGAGCCCCCGTCATGATCACCCGGGGGAGTGGTTTTCCCTGGTGAGGGGCGGTTTCCGGGCCGGTGGACACCTAGAGTGACCGGCACGGGGGCGGCCCACGACCGTATGTCCCCGCGAGCAGCCTGACGACCCATCGGGGGGCCGGACATGACGGACACCGCACTGCCGGGAGCCGACTCCCTGCTCCGCCGCACCCTCGGCGAGCAGCGGATCGCCCTGGTCGCCTGGCGCCTGCTCGTCCTGCAGAACGCCCACCCCGCCGTCGGCGCCGGCGTGGGGCAGCTCTCGACCTACCGCAACCACCCCTGGCGGCGGATCGAACACACCATGGACAGCGGCCGGCGCCTGTTCTTCTCCGACCGCGAAGCCCTGCGACGCGAGATCGAACGACTGGAACGCAGCCACCGCCGGATCGAGGGGGTCGATGCGCACGGCCGCCCCTACACCGCGCTCGACCCGGCCGTCCGCGTCTGGGTCCTGGTCACCCTGTACGAGGCGATGACCGCGCTGCCCGCACTCTCCGGCCGCCCGCTGCGCCCGGCCGAACTCGACCGGCTGTACCGGGAGTTCCGGCAGGTGTGCGAGGCCTTCGCGCTCCCCGACGAGCTCTACCCGCCCACCGCCGCCGACGTCCCGGACTACATCCGCCGCACCATCCGCGACACCCTCGAACTCACCCCCACCGCGCGGGACATGCTGTACACCGTCCTCACCCGGGCACCCGCCCCGCGCCGTCTCGGCCGGCTCCGCCCCGCCTGGCCCCTGCTGCGCCGGGTCGTCGCCCGCTTCCTCACCGCGCTCACCCTCGCCGACCTGCCGCCCGAGTTCCGGGCCAAGGCCGGCCTGTCGCACAGCCGCGCCGATGCCGCGCTGTCCTGGACGGTCCACCGCGCCGCCCGCCTGATCGCCGAGCGGCTGCCCGACCGGCTCCGGTACCGCACCCAGCCCAGCGGCGAACGCTCACGGTCGGCCGCCAAGGCGCCCCGGCCGGTGCGCGCCCCGCGCCGCGACAGCCGGCCGGCCCGGCTCACCGCCTTCTTCCACCAGGTCATGGACCAGACCGGCGACGGCCGCCTGACCGCCGCCGACTTCGCCGCGATGGCCCACACCACCTGCTGGCCGCTGGAACTCGACCAGAAGGGCGAATCCGCCGTGTACGCCGCCTTCGACTCCTGGTGGCGCCACCTGCTCGCCTCCACGGACGCCGACGGCGACGGCGGGATCTCCTGCGAGGAGTTCGTGATTGCCATGCTGGCCGGCGCCGACCGCGACCCCGACTACCTGCGCGACGGCCTGCACATCGCCGTCCGCGCCATGTTCCACGCCGCCGACCTCGACGGCAGCGGTCTGCTCTGTGTCGACGAGTACCGCACCCTGTTCGGAGGCTCCCGCGTGCACCCCGCCGAACTCACCCACGGCTTCCACCAACTCGACGCCGACGGCGACGGCCGGATCACCGAGGAGGAGTTCGTCCGCGGCTTCACCGAGTTCTTCACCGCCCACGACACCGACAGCGTCGCCGGCACCCAACTCCTCGGCCGCCCCTGACATCCACCGGTCAGCCCGGATCGACGTTCCAGCCAGGCGGCAGCTTCGCGTCGCAGAACACGCAGACGAAGTGGCCGTCCCGGACGACGCTGCACTCCCCGCAGGCGGTGCACCGGCGGAACACCACCGCGTGCGTGAAGCCCTCCGGGCGGTCGATCCCCACCCGGTCCAGCGCCCGCGCGACGGCGGGCCAGGAGACCACGTCCGGGCAGTACCCGGTCGACTGGTTGCTGACCTGCTCCACCACCCACCGCCCGCCCACGCGGCCGAAGCCGATCTCACCGGCGGCCAGTACCCGTTGCCCGGCCGCGCAGGCGACGTGCTCGCTGCGCCGCGGCGCGAGCCGGAGCACCCCGGCCGGATCGACGACGTAGGTGAACGGCTCCGCGAGCTCCCCGGCCGGCAGCCTCACGAGCCAGTTCGCGAGGTCCTCCGCCGTGCGGAGCTGGGTGCCGGCGGGCGCGCCGACCGTGGCGGCCCGGACGTCCGCGGGGCCGACGTACCGGTAGGTCCGGTGCGGGGCGGTCACGCCGGTGGGCTCACGGCGGGCCCGAGGGGGTGGTCGGTTGCCACCAGGGCGAGGGCGGCGGAGTGGAGGGTCCGCTCCCACGCGGCGAAGGGCCCGGGGAGCAGGTCGTCGAGGTAGTCCTCCTCGGTCGCGGCCCGCATGAACGCCACCTCGGCACGGGTCTCCGCGGCCATGCCGAACCAGAGCGAGTGGGTGGCCTCGTACGCGGTGACGCGGCCCGCCACCACCTCGGCCGCCAGGTGGTGCAGCAGGCAGCGACCGGCGGTGTCGTCGTCCGGCACGGTGACGCCCAGTTCGTCCATCGCCTGCGCAAGCAGAGCCGTGAGCTCGGAGGTGTCGTCGCCCCGGCCCCGTCCCGCCAGGTCCCGCAGCGCGGGGCTGTCGAGATCCGCGGCCAGCAGTTCGGCGGCGGCCATCGGCAGGTCCTCGGGCATGACCGTCCCGGCGGCATGCCGCCAGGCCAGGGTGAGTGCAGCGTCCATGCGGGTATCCTGCCGCGCCCGGACCCCGTCCGACCAGCGGTTATTGCGCGTCGGATCCGACTTCGGATGCTCGGCCGCAACGGTGGGCCGGTCCTGGCGGTCGACCGCGCGGAGTTCGCGGCGTGCGGCCGGTGCGGTCGGCCGACGTACCGAGGTGGGCCGATGCTGCGCTAGCCTCGATGCACCGTCACCTCGACGTGCTGGAGGCCGTGATGCGGATGGTGTTCGACCCCACGGAGGCCGAAGGGCTGCGCGCCGCCGCCAGGGACGCCGCGCTGGAGGACCCGACCCTCGCGTACGTGCTGCTGGACCTGGCCGATCGCGGGGTCGACCTGGGTGCGGCCCGCACCTGGGAGGAGATCAAGGCCGAGCGCGGCCTCGACGGGCCCGCCCCGGCGGCCGGGGACGGTCAGCAGCAGGTCGCCTGACGGCCGGGCGGGCGGGAGCGGTTCACGGGATCTCGTCCGTGAGGAAGGCCGCCAGACGGTCGGCGAAGGCGGTCAGCCAGTCGAGACCGGGGCCGCTGCGGGCGATCCGGAAGCCGTGGCGGCGGCCGTGATAGGCGGCCTGGACGCCGTGGAACTGGGCCCAGCGCACGGTGCGGTGCGGGTCGAGCTCGGCGGCGTCGGTGAAGACGGCGAGGGTGCGGCGGACGGCGCCCGGCAGGTCGTCGGCCCCGAGCAGCGCCACCGCACGGGACTTGAGCAGCGTGCCCGCGTCGTACGCGGGGTCGCCGGCCAGGCCCTTCGGGTCGACGGCGAGCCAGGGTTCGCGTTCGGCTCGCAGGATGTTGCGGGCGTGCAGGTCGCCGTGGACCAGCGTCGCGGGCTGCTCGCGGCCGAGCTCGCGGACGGTCGCCACCGCGGCGTCCACCACCCGCGCGGGCAGCGCCTGCGGGAACTCGGCGGCGTCCTTGCGCAGTTGCTCCTCCCACCCGTCGGCCTGCGCGCTGAGCCGGGGCAGTCCGGGCGGCGCGGGGACGGCGAGGCGGCGGCTGAGCCGGCCGGCGGTCTCCGGCACCTCGTCGCCGTCGGCGACCGCCGCCAGGGTGGTGGGGTGGGCGCGCTCCAGCAGCATCGCGTACCGCGCGTCGTCGCGCGCGTACAGCCGGACCGCCCCGTCCCCGCCCCACGCCTGCAACGCGTCGGGCTCGTGGACGTTCCCGGGGTGCGGGAAGGAGACCTTGATCGCGGCCGGCCCGTGGGCGCTGCGCACCGGGACGACCAGCCCGACCCCGCCGTGCAGCACCTCCCCGTCCGGTGCGCAGTCCCACCGCAGCAGCAGGCGGTCGACGAGGGCGGGCAGTTCGGCGAGCCAGGCCGCGCCCGCCGGGCCCTCGCGGCCGACGGTGGTACGGGTGAACTCCTCGGGTACCGGAACCATCCGTGCACCGTACGGCCTGCGGCGGCCACAGGCCAAGCTGCCACAACCCGCGTCCGGACCTGCCGGAGTGCCACCCGACCGGTGCGCCCTCCCGTCCGGCCGATGCGCCCCGCCAGCGCCGGGAACCCGGGCCGGAACGGCCATCGCGCCGTCACGGCCCCGTCGCCCGGCGTTGTTACCCTGACGCCGTGCCGGTCAGCGCCGCCCGGCGGACCGAACGCGAAGATTCGTTGGAGGAGACCTGATGGTGCATCCGCGGGCCGGCCTGCCCACCGCCCCCGAGGACCTGATCGACGTCGCGCGCCTGGTGACGGCGTACTACACGCTGCACCCGGACCCGGCCGAGCCGGGACAGCGGGTGGCGTTCGGGACCTCCGGCCACCGGGGCTCCTCGCTCGACACGGCGTTCAACGAGGACCACATCGCCGCCACCACCCAGGCGATCTGCGAGTACCGCGCCGCGCAGGGCGTCACCGGCCCGCTGTTCCTCGGCGCCGACACCCACGCCCTCTCCGAGCCGGCCAGTGCGACGGCGCTTGAGGTGCTGGCCGCCAACGGCGTCACCGTCCTGCTGGACAGCGCCGACGGGTACACCCCGACCCCGGCGGTGTCGTTGGCGATCCTCACCCACAACCGGGCCCACCCGAACGGCCCGCAGGCCGACGGCATCGTGGTCACCCCCTCGCACAACCCGCCGCGCGACGGCGGCTTCAAGTACAACCCGCCGCACGGCGGCCCGGCCGACTCCGCCGCGACCGGCTGGATCCAGGACCGCGCCAACGAGCTGATCGCCGCCGGCCTGAACGGCGTCCGCCGCACGCCGTACGCCCGCGCGCTGGCCGCCGACACCACCGGCCGCTACGACTACCTCGGCCGGTACGTCGACGACCTGCCCTCGGTGCTCGACCTCGACGCGGTCCGCGCCTCGGGCCTGCGGATCGGCGCCGACCCGCTCGGCGGCGCCTCCGTCGCCTACTGGGGCCGGATCGCCGAGGCACACCGCCTCGACCTGACCGTGGTCAACCCGCTGACCGACCCCACCTGGCGCTTCATGACGCTGGACTGGGACGCCAAGATCCGGATGGACTGCTCCTCGCCGTACGCGATGGCCTCGCTGATCGGCCGCCGCAACGAGTACGCCATCGCCACCGGCAACGACGCGGACGCCGACCGGCACGGCATCGTCACCCCCGACGGCGGGCTGATGAACCCCAACCACTACCTCGCCGTCGCCATCGACTACCTCTACCGCCACCGCGCCGACTGGCCGGGCGCGGCGGGCATCGGCAAGACCCTGGTCTCCTCCTCGATGATCGACCGGGTCGCCGCCGAGCTGAAGCGCGAACTGGTCGAGGTGCCGGTCGGGTTCAAGTGGTTCGTCGACGGGCTGATCGGCGGGACGGTCGCGTTCGGCGGCGAGGAGTCGGCCGGCGCCTCCTTCCTGCGCCGCGACGGCTCGGTGTGGACCACCGACAAGGACGGCATCCTGCTGGCCCTGCTCGCCTCCGAGATCACCGCCGTGACCGGACGCACCCCGTCCGAGCACTACCGCGAGCTGACCTCCCGCTTCGGCGACCCCGCGTACGTGCGCGTCGACGCCCCCGCCGACCGGGCGCAGAAGGCGCTGCTGGGCAAGCTCTCCGCCGAGCAGGTGAAGGCCGACCGGCTGGCCGGCGAGCCGATCACCGCGATCCTCACCGAGGCGCCCGGCAACGGCGCCGCGATCGGCGGCCTCAAGGTGTGCACCGAGAACGCCTGGTTCGCGGCCCGCCCGTCCGGCACCGAGGACGTGTACAAGATCTACGCCGAGAGCTTCAACGGCTCCGAGCACCTCACCCAGGTCCAGGACGAGGCCCGGGCCCTGGTCTCCGAGGTCCTCGGCCAGGGCTGAGGCCTCAGCGAAGGCCTCAGCGAAGGCCTCAGCGAAGGTCTCAGCAGATGCCGCAGCGGAGGGCGGTCGCGGCGGTCAGGACGGCGCCGCGGCCGCCCAGTACCCGGCCGGGGCCTCGGCCCCGGTCCGGGCCCGCAGGTCGGACCGGACCCGCTTCGCCAGCCTGGCGGTGTCCTGCCGGTTCAGCATCGCGCCGATCCCCGCGCCGACCAGCATCGGCGTCAGCGAGGGCAGCTTGCGCAACGTCGAGCGGGTCAGCCGGCGGCGGACCTTCTGCCGCACCTCCGCCCCGACCGCCAGCCCCGCCACCGCCGCCACGCCCGAGGGGTTCGCCAGCGCCTTGCGGTCGATGCCCCGGCTGTTCGCCCACGCACCCACGTACGCCGTCGCCCGCTGGGTGACCGTGCCGGTCGCCGGCAGGCCGTACACCTGGTGCAGCTCGGCGATCAGCTTCACCTCCAGCGACGCCACCACCAGCGTCTCCGAGGCCAGCTCCACCAGCATCGCCGGCGGCACCGGCAGCATCGCCACCCCGCCCACCCCGGCGCCCACCGCCGCCGAGGCCCGGGTCGCCCCCGTCACCAGGACGTCCGCCAGCGCCTCCGGATCCTTCGCGCCGGGATGCTGCGCCCGCAGCGTGGCCAGATCACGGACCGGGATGCGCGGCGCCGTCTGCAGCAGCCGGTCCGCCATCGCCTTGCCGCCGATCCCCAGGCCGCGCGCCGTGGCCAGCCCGCTCCGGCCGAGCACCCGGCCGACCGACGCCACCAGCGCGGCCGCCCGCCGGGCACCGCGCTTGCGGGCCGCCTCGGAGCCCTCCATCTCCCCGGCCAGCGCCGCCAGCTCCTCCGCGGCGGTGCCGCCGGTCCCGTCGCCCGGCAGGTCGATGGGGCCCGGCGCGGTGGACGGCTCCGCCTGGTTCTTCGGCTTCGGCTTCCGGAAGAGTCCCATGTCCGGAGTCTCCCAGGGTTCGGCCCCCGCGACACCTCCCCGCGACACTCCTGGCGAGCGGCGAGCGGCGAGCGGCGAGCGGCGGGCGGGCGGCGGGCAGCGGGCGTGCCCGGGTGGGGCGGCCGTTCGCGCCGGTCAGCCGCCGAGGGCGGTGAGCAGGTCGGCGGCGCGGCCAGCGGCGGTGGCGAAGGCGAGGTGGTCGTGGTAGTCGCGGGACTCCACGATCAGGCCGTCGCGCACGCGCAGCACCTGCACGTTGGCGGTGCGGAAGGTGCGGCCGGTGGCCGGCAGGTGGACCTCGTAGTCGAACTCGGCGACCACCAGCTCGGGGTCGTCGGTGTCGCGGATCCGGATGTTCTCGGCCCGCAGCCGGGGTGCGTCCGGGTGCCGGAGGGCGGCGAAGCGCTCGCGCAGCGCCTCCCGGCCGCGCAGTCGGTGCGGCGGCACCGGCGCGAACGGGAACTCCACCTCGACGTCGGGCGCGTAGAGCTCGGCGAGGTCGTCCCAGCGCCCGGCGGAGATCCGTTCGAGCAGGCGCCCGGAGACGGTGCGGGGCGTGGGGGAGGAGTGGTGCGGGTCGGACGAGGGCATGGCTGACCTCCGGTGCGGCCGTCATCGTAGAATCGGATTGGCAACTCCGTTTCCGACGATACGGATAGGCCACTCCGGTTGTCCAGGCGTCGATCGCACGGGGGAGCAGAACTGGTGACGGCAGGTCAGGAGCAGAGCGGCACCACCGCCAAGCCGCTACGGGCCGACGCGCGGCGCAACCGCGCCCGGCTGCTGGAGGTTGCGGAGGAGGTCTTCGCCGAGCGCGGCCCCGGGGCCTCCACCGAGGAGGTCGCCCGGGCCGCGGGCGTCGGCATCGCGACCGTCTTCCGGCACTTCCCGACCAAGGAGGCGCTGCTCGAAGCGGTCCTGGTGCGGCGCCTGGAGCGGCTCGCCGAGGAGGCGCAGCAGCTCGCCGCGAGCTGTCCGCCTGCCGAGGCGTTCTTCGACTTCTTCAACCTGGTCGTGGACCGCTCGCCGGTGAAGAACGCGTACGCCGCCGCCCTCGCCGACGCGGGCGTGGACGTGCACGCCGCCGTCTCGGACGCCGGACGTGCCGTCAGCGCCGCGCTCGGCGGCCTGCTGGCGGCGGCGCAGGGCGCGGGCGCGGTCCGGACCGACCTGGAGGTGCCGGAGCTGACGGCGATCCTGGTCGGCACCTGTCGGATGCTCCAGCACCTCGACGGCCGGCCCGACGCCGCCCGGCGGGCCCGCCAGGTCGTCCTCGACGGACTGCGCGGCTGAGCCGCCGGGCTGTCAGACGCCGAAGTTGAGCGCGTACAGGGTGCGGACCGAGTCGGGCGTGACGAAGTCCATCGGCACCGTGCCCAGGACCGGCCGGCCCGCGTGGTTCAGGCCCGCGACGTACCCGGCGAGCTTCGGCCCGATCGCGTCGGCCGCCTGGCGCGGCCACAGGCCCCAGCCGGAGCTGGAGGTGAAGGTCAGGAACAGCCGCTGCGGGTCCGTGGCGGCCCTGGCGGCGTCCAGGTGCGCCGACACCTCGGGCCACTTGCGGGAGTTGAGCTCGAAGATGGTGCCGATCTGGTAGTCGTCCTCGATGTCGGTCAGCGGACCGCCCCAGCGGATCCCGGCCACCCCGCCGTTGTCGGCGATCACCACCACCCGGCCGCGCACGTCGCCGAGCCGGGGGATCCGGTCCCCGCCGAGCAGCAGCCCCGGCCAGCGGGACAGGTAGTCGGCGTAGATCGCGCCGAACTCGGCGTCGGAGACGCCCGAGTACTCCTGCTTCACCCGCATCAGGATCGTCTCGCCCGGGTGCGCGGCGAGGAACTCCCGGCAGCGGTTCAGTACGTCGCCGAAGAAGATCTTCTGGAAGATCGAGCCGTGGTGGATCGCGAACACGCCGTCGATCGCCCGGCAGCGGACGTCCAGGAACCGGACGCCGGCGGTCAGTTGATCGGCGATCTGGAGCGTCTGGGTCTGCGCCAGGGCGCCGCCGTACAGGGCGCCCGAGTCGTGCGTGCCCGGCACCGTCAGCCGGGCGAGCGACAACTGCGGGTCGAGAGCGCCCATCCAGTCCGCCCCGCCCGGCAGGGCCAGCGGCCGCGGCGCTGCCGAGGCGCGTCCGCCCGCCAGGCCCGTGCCGGCGACGGCGAGCCCGGCGGCCACCGCCGCCCGTCCGAAACCGCGCCTGCTGATCGGAGTCTCGTTCAGGAACACGCCCCCGCACCTCCCCTGATGCACCGTCCGCCACCGACTGGCATGCCCATTATCAGGATGCCCGGCGGCCCCCGATAGCCCTCGGACCGGACTTTGCTACCGGTCGGTACGCGAAGCCGTTCGCGGGACGCCCGCGGGCCGGCGGAACTACCGTGGAGGCTGACACACCGCACCAGGGGGAGCAACGCCATGAGCGACGCCGAGACCACGGGCCGCCGGACGCTGTCGGCGGAGTCCGCCGCGGCCGTCCGGGCCTATGCCGCCACCCACCGCGAACGCGCCGACCGGCTCGCCGCCGCACTCGAGGACCTCGCCCGCAACGGCCTCCCGCACGCCGAGGACTGCACCCCGTGGGAGACCGTCCGCGACCGGCGCCTCGCCGAACTCGCCACCGCTGCCACCGGTGCCGACGGCTCCGCCCCGGGCAGACACCGCTGATGCGCCGCCCGCGCCGCCGCGCCGAGATCACCCTCACCGCCGTCGCCGAACGCCAGGTCGCCCGGCTCACCGACCCCACTGAGATCCACGCCCTCGACCGGGCCCTGGCCGCACTCTCCGCCGACCCCACCCTAGGCATCCCGATCCCCGGCACCAGCCCCGAACTGCGCGACTACACCGACCCCGTCGACGTCGTCCGGCTGATCTACTACGTCACCGCCCGCCGCACCGTCCTCGTCCTCACCTACCTCGAGGTCGGCTGACACCCCCTGACGCTAGGCTCTCCGTTCGCAGCGGCGGGACGGACCGAGGGGCAGGACGATGGTCGAGCGGAAGATCCGCATCGGTGACACCACCTCCTGGGTGGAGCTGGCGCGCGCCGACGAGGGGGAGTGGCGCGTCACGGCCGACTGGTGCTCGACGTTCACGGCCGACTTCGCCGTGTGCCTCACCGACGGCGAGGTCGCGGACTTCGCGACGCGGACGCTCACCGCGCTGTCGAAGGGCGGCTACGTCTCGACGGTCGTCACCGAGGGTCGCAACAACCCGCTGAAGTTGGGCATTCAACCGGTCGAGGACTTCTACGCCGTCTTCGCCCGACTGACGCGCAACGGTGACGACGAGGTGTGCCAGCTGCAGCTGGAGATGGGTCCGGTCGACGCGCACGGGCTCCGGGACGCCCTCGAGCTGCTGCACCTGCTGCTCACGCCCTGAGCGCGGGTACGCGCATGCGCGGGCACGGCAACGAGGCCGCGGCCGTCGGGCCGGGGCCTCGTCGCGAAGGCCGTGCGTGCGCGGTGGTGCCTATTCGTGCCCGAGCACGATCAGCGTCACCAGTCCGGCCAGTGCCACCAGCCACGCCCACCAGGTCACCCTCAGGTCCACGTCGACCTCTCCCTCCATCGATTGGCAAGATCCGAGCACTACGACGGGCCCACGTCAAGATCTCCGCACCCCGAATACTCCGTCCAGGGGATGTCGGGGCTCAGCGGCCGGTGCAGGTGGGGTCGGGGAGGGCGGTGACGGTGTACGGCGGGGTGCCCGGGCGGGTGTCGAGTTGGCTGTTGACGACGTAGAGGCGGCCGCCGTGCCGGGCGAGGGTGGTCGGCGAGACGAGCGGGGCGTCGGTGATGCGGTGGACGACCCGGCCGGTGCGCAGGGCGCCGTCGAGGCGGGCGACGTACACGCCGGTCGGGGCGCCGTAGTTGAGCACCGCGTACAGGGTGCGGCCGGACAGCACCATGCCGTCCGGGCCGAAGGAGGGTTCGCCGAGGTCGACGGCGTCGATCCGGCGGGTGGCGGTGTCGACCCGCCAGAGGGTCTCGGTGCCGTTGGAGGCGACCAGCAGGGTGCGGCCGGCGGGGTCGGCGACGATGCCGTTGAGCAGCCAGTACTGCGCGGGGAAGCCGGGCAGGGCGGGCCGGAAGTCCAGCCAGGGCTCCAGCGGGCCGAGCAGGCCGGCCCGCAGTTCGGCGCGCAGCACGGACGGGTTGGCCCAGTCGGTGACGTACACGGCCCCGGGGGTGACCGTCAGGTCGTTGAGCCGGGGCGGGCCGAGCGGGCCGTCGGGCGCGGTGGCGCGGGAGATGAGCGCACCGTCGCGCCCGTGCACGGAGAGGACCGCGCCGCCGACGGAGACCACCCGCCCGGCCGGGTCGAGCCGGACGCCGAGGGTGCTGGTCCGCTCGGGGATCCCGGCGGCCGGGAAGGGCTGGAGGCGGGGTCGGTCGACGTGGCCGCTGAACAGCCGGCCGGTGCCGTCGGAGCCGACCACCATGGTTCCGTCCGGGCCGATCGCGATGCCCTCGGGCAGGATTCCGGGCTCGTCGGAGACCACGTAGGTCTCCGGAAGGCGCGGTCGGGCGGAGGCGCGGTCGGCCGCCGCGACGGGCAGCAGGCCGGCAGCGGCGGACAGCGCGGACAGCAGGGTGCGACGGGACAGCGGCACGGGAACCTCCCGATGGGTGGTCAGGACGCGGACCCGCCGAGCGTGTCACCGGCCCGCCCCGGTGTCGCCGCTTTTCGGTCCTGCCCGAAAAGCCGAGGCAGACGGCGTGGAACGGCCAACTTCTTTGTGTCATCCGCCAGTACGGCCGGGAGCCGGGGCGGGGCAGGATTTCGGCCACGACCGCGAGCCGGCAACGGTGCCGGGTGCGGCAGCAGATGGGGGATGCGCGATGGGCGTGGATCAGTACGACGCGATCGGCGAGGCGTTCGAGGGATTCAAGTCCCTGCCGCTGACGCGATTCGGGGAGGTGCCGAGCTTCCTCGGCCTGGTGGGGGACGTGAAGGGCCGGTCGGTGCTCGACCTGGCGTGCGGAACCGGCTTCTACAGCCGGGAGTTCAAGCGCCGCGGCGCGACGGACGTGCTCGGCGTGGACATCTCGGTGGAGATGATCGCCGCCGCGAAGGAGATCGAGCGGCGCGCGCCGCTCGGGGTCGACTACGAGGTCGGAGACGTCATCGAACTCCGCTCCCTGAACCAGCGGTTCGACATCGCGACCGGCGTGCAGTGCCTCAACTACGCCCAGGACCTCGCGGAGATGGAGCGGATGTGCCGCAACATCCACCGCAGCCTGGTGCCCGGCGGGGAGTTCTTCCTGCTCGCGCAGAAGCCGGACTACGCGTTCGACTGCGCGTCGTTGGAGACGTACGGCTTCCGCTGCGAGCCGACCGGCGAGGAGCTGGAGACCGGGCCGAAGGTGCGGGTCACCGCGATGCTCGACCCGCAGCCGATCACCATCGTCTCCAGCGCGCCGCGCCGCGAGTCCTACGAGAAGTGCCTGCGGGCGGCGGGCTTCGGTGAGCTGGAGTGGGTGCCGCTGCGGATCTCCGAGGCGGGCCTGCGCGAGCGCGGCGAGGAGTTCTGGGCGGACCTGCTGGCCCACCCGCCGCTGGAGATGCTGCGCGCCCGCGCCTGAGGGGGCGCCAAAGGCCGGTGCTCAGTGCGCGATCGAGCCGATCAGGTCGGCGGCGCCCTGGCGCTTGAGTTCGAGCGCGGTGGCGGTGCCGAGGTCCTCGGGGCCGAGCGAGCCGGCCCACACGTGGGCGTCCAGGACGGTCTTCCCGTCCGGTGAGAACACCCGGCCGCGCAGCGACAGTCGCCCGTCCGCCTCGGCCCGGGCGTAGCCGGCGATCGGCGAGTTGCAGTGCCCCTGCAGCACGTGCAGGAACATCCGCTCCGCCGCCGCCTCCCGCCAGGTGCCGGGGTGGCCGAGCCCGGCGACCGCGTCGATGGTGACGGTGTCGTCCTGGCGGCACTGCAGGGCGAGGATGCCCGCGCCGATCGGCGGGCACATCGCGTCCACGCCCAGCACCTCGGTGATGCGCTGCTGTTCGCCGATCCGCTCCAGGCCGGAGACGGCGAGCAGCAGCGCGTCGGCGTCGCCGGCCGCGAGCTTGGCCAGGCGCGAGTTGGCGTTGCCCCGGATCGGCACGCACTCCAGGTGCGGGTGCGAGGCGGCGAGCTGGGCGATCCGGCGCACCGAGGAGGTGCCGATCCGCGTCCCGGCCGGGAGCCGGTCGAGGGTGAGACCACCCGGGTGGACGAGCGCGTCGCGGATGTCGTCGCGCTCCAGGTACGCGGCGAACACCGTGCCGGCGGGCAGCGGCCGGTCGGCGGGCACGTCCTTGAGGCAGTGCACCGCCAGGTCCGCCTCGCCCGCGAGCAGCGCCGCGTCGACCTCCTTGGTGAACGCGCCCTTGCCGCCGAGCGCCGCCAGGTCGCCCATCCACCGGTCGCCGGAGGTGGTGACCGGCACCACCTCGGTCCGGATCCCCGGGTGCAGCGCGGCGAGCTCGGCCCGGACGCGCTCCACCTGGGCGAGCGCCATCGGGGAGGACCGGGAGACGATGCGGATCAACTCAGCGGAAGCCATGTCGAGATGATAGGCCGTCAGGGACGGTGATCATTTCACCGTGGGCCCGGTCCGGGGTCAGCTCTGCCCGTAGTACGCGTCGACCGGGCCGCGGGCCTCGTCGAAGAGCGCCGGGCCGTCCTGCGGCACCGTCGGCCAGTCGCCCGCCTGCGGGTGCAGCTCGACGAGCTGGTCGGTCGCCAGCGCGAACACCACCCGGCCGAGCCCCGAGCGGACGATCGCGCCCGCGCACATCCCGCACGGCTGGCAGCTGGTGTACATCGTGGTGCGGGCGGCCGTCTGCGGGTCCAGCTCGCGGGCCGCCCAGCGGGCCAGCTTCAGCTCCGGGTGGGCGGTGATGTCGTTGTCCCGGCGGACCGTGTTGTGGTCCTCGGCCAGGACCGTCCCGTCCGGGTCGGCGAGCAGCGAACCGAACGGCGCGTCGCCCTGCGCGACGGCCTCGGCGGCGATGGCGACGGCGCGCCGGAGCAGGGCCTCGTCGGCGGTGGTGATCATGCTGCGCTCCTCCAGTGCGTGGCAACGGCGGTGAGCGCCCGCCAGGCCTCCTGCGGCCGGCGGGTCTCCTGCGGATCCCCGTCGTAGGGATCCAGGACGACGGCCTGCGCGCCGAGTCGGCGCAGCCGGTCGAGGTCCCCGACGACCTGCTCGATCGTACCCACACCGGCCGGCCTCCCGGCCTCCTCGACCGGCCCGTCGGTGAGGCGCAGGGCGATCCTCGGGGCGAACCCGGGCAGCGGATGCCCGGCCAGCTCCTGCTCGGCGAGCACGGCGCCCATCCGGTCGGGCGGCAGGCGCAGCGGATGCCACGCGTTGCCGAACCTGACGGCGCGGCGGATCGCCGCCCGGCTGTGGCCGCCGACCCAGATCGGCACCCCGGGCGTCCCGCCGTTCGCGGCCAGGGCCTCCCGGAGCGCCGCCAGGCACTCGTCCGTCAGCCTGCCGCGGTCGGCGAACGGGACGCCGAGCGCCTCGAACTCCTGGCGCGCCCAGCCCACCCCCACGCCGAGGACCAAGCGGCCGCCGCTGAGCCGGTGCAGGCCGTCCGCCATCCGGGCCACCAGCAGCGGGTGACGGTACGGCAGGACCAGCACGGTGGTGCCGAGCCGGATCCGGGTGGTGATCCCGGCGAGCCAGGAGAGCGTGGTGAACGGCTCGAAGAAGGGCTCCGGGTAGCGCTCCGCCACGTCCGGGGTCACCGCCACGTGGTCCGACAGCATCAGCAGGTCCAGGCCGAGCCCCTCCGCGGTCTCGGCCCACGCGCGGAGCACGCCGGGATCGGTCCCCGGCCCGAAGTTCGGTACGTTGACGCCAAGTTGCATGCCCCGAGGCTATCCCCGCGATCCGCAGCAACGGAACGGACTTCTCCCGGCATCAGTCCCTCGGTGCCATGGAATTCCCGGTAGATTCGGCACATGGCCGCGAATCTCGATTCCACCGACTGGGCGATCCTCGAACAGCTCCAGCAGGAGGCCCGGATCTCCCTCAGCGAGCTCGGCCGACGGGTCGGACTCAGCCCCTCGGCCGCCACCGAGCGGGTGCGCAGCCTGGAGTCCCAGGGCGTCATCACCGGGTACGCGGCCACGGTCGACCTTGCCAAGGTCGGCTATCCGGTCCTCGCCGTCGTCCGGCTGAAGTACCCGGGCAACCGGCACCAGCCGCTGCGGCGCCTGCTCGCCGATCGGCAGGAGATCCTCGAATGCCTGCGCACCACCGGCGACGACTGCTACACCCTGAAGCTCGCGGCGACCTCCATGGAGCACCTGGAGACCCTCGTCGACGAACTGGCCGGGCTCGGCAGCACCACCACCAGCGTGGTCTACAGCCGCACCCTGCCGCTGCGGGGGCCGGCGAGGCCCGTCCGGTAGCTGCGTCGTCGGGCAAGCCGGCGGGGCGGCGGGTCGGGCGGGGCGGGGCGTCCGACGGGTTCGGTCACGGTCCGTCAGGGGGCGTGTGCGGAGCGGTTGTCGGTGGCGGCGGGTACGGTCGGCGGCCATGAGCATCGACCTTCGCTTCGCCGGCGCCGGGGACCCGCCCGTCGACCCCGAATTCCTGGTGGCCGTCGGCGTCTGGCTGCCGTACCCCGACTCCGGCCCGCACCCCGCACTCGACGGCGAGCCCGTCGCGTATCTCGCCGCCGGGCTGTGGCCGGAGCTGCGCGCCGTGTCCGGCGCGCTCGACCCGGTGGCGGCGCGGGCGGATCCGGCGGGTGCGGCGTGCGACCTGCTGCGCCTGCTCGCCCTGTCCGCGGTGCCCGACCCCGGGGCGGTGTGGGGCCGCCGCACCGCCCCGGTGGCCGATCTCGGCCGTCGACCGGTGCTGTTTCGCAAGGTGGGCGGGGGTCGCGGGCCGGTGATCGCTCAAACAGGGTGGCCGGAGGCGGGTGCCGGGGAGTAAATTCAAGCCTCGACAGAAGTGGTGCGGCGCCGCCACCGCTGCGCCGCGCGGTCGCGGTCGGCCTGTCCGCCCTGCCCGCACACCGCTGCCGCACGCCGCTCGTCGCCCAGGAGTACGCCATGTCCGCACCCGCCCGGCCCGCCGCCGACCGGCAACAGGAGACCGCCGCCGTCGCGCGGCTGCTGCGCGACGCGCTCGGCCCGGTCGAGGTGGTCGCGGTCACCGCCCTGACCGGCGGCCTCTACAACACCGCCCGCCGGGTCGAACTCGCCGACGGACGGCGCCTGGTGCTCAAGTGCGCCCCGGCCGCGAGCCTCCCCGCACTCACCCACGAGACCGGCCTGCTCGGCACCGAACGCCGGTTCCACCGGCTCGCCGCGGCCACCGGCGTCCGCGTCCCCGAGGTGATCCACCATCAGCCCGCCGACCCGCCTGGCTCGGCCGACCGGCCCGAGGCACCCGGCGAATGGCTGCTCCTGGAGTACCTCGACGGCACCACCTGGGACCACGAGAAGGAGCACCTCGGCGCCGATCAGCGTGCCGGGCTGCGCCGCCGACTCGGCGAGACCGCCGCCCGGATCGCCACCGTCACCGGCCCCGAGTTCGGCTACCCCCAGGCCACCGACCCGGCGCTGCGCGGCGCCGACTGGCCCACCGCCTTCGCCCGGATGTTCGCCGCGGTGCTCGCCGACGCGGACCGCTTCGACGTGCCGCTGCCCGCCGACCCGGCGGTGCTCGGCGCCCTGCCCGCCCGGTTCGCCCGGGAGCTCGCCGAGGTGCGCCGCCCCGCACTGGTGCACTTCGATGCGTGGGAGGGCAATGTCATCCTCACGCCGAGCGCCGACGGGTGGGAGTTCGCCGGACTGATCGACGGCGAACGCGCGTTCTTCGGCGACCCGCTCGCCGAACTCGTGGGTCTCGACGCCCTCGGCACCCCCGAGGACGAGGACCCCGACCTGCTCGCCGGCTACCGCTCCGTCATGCCGGGGCTGGTCCTCGACCGGGCCGCCCGCGTCCGGCTCGCGCTGTACCGGATCTACCTCGCCCTGATCATGCGGGTCGAGGCCGCGCCGCGCGGCTACGCGCCCGACCACACGGCGTGGCTGGTCGAGTGGTCGGCGCAGCGGATCGCCGAGCAGCTCGTCGTGCTCGACGCCGACTGACGCCGGTGCGGTCAGCCGGCGGGGCGCTGCTCCTCGCCGGCGGTCGCCTCGCACGCGCGGCAGCGCTCGACGACCGGCCGGTCGTCGAGCCGCCCGCACTCCGGGCACACCCGGTCCAGCCAGCAGGCGGACTCGCCGCCCTCGACCCACTCCGTCGTGTCGCTCATCCGTTCATCATTCCAGCTGAGTCCGGTTTCCACTCCAAAGAGTTAGTGTACGTCCCATGGGGGTGGGGGAGGTCACCCGATGAACCGTCAGGCAGACCTCCAGACTCCCAGGAGCCGCGATGAAGCTCGCCCGCACCCTGCTCGCCCTCGCCGCCGCAGCCGCCCTCACCACCACGGCCGCCGCCCTGCCCGCAACCGGCACCGCTGCCGCGGCGACCACCGCCCCGCCACGGATCGCCGCGGGCCTCGACTGCACCACCTGGATCCACAACAACGACCCCTTGTACGGCGGCGTCGACTGCGCCAACAGCACGGGCGGTCCGGTGACCGTCCACGCCGACATCGTCTGCGGTCTGGCACCGGACGTCACCGGCAACTCCGTCACCATCCAGCCGGGGCAGGTGGGCGAGTCGTCCGGCCACTGCGCGTTCTACAGCACCGGAATCGGCCACATCGGCTGGACGGTGGAGTAGCCTCCCGGGCCCGCCGTCACCGCCCGCCGTCACCGCCCGCCCCGTCTCGGCGGGCGGTGACCGGCCCGGAAGGGTCGGCGGCAGTACCGCGAGGCGCCCCCGCTACGGCTGGGGCGGGCGGCGGGTGAGGTAGGCGGTGCGGGTGGTGCGGAGGGTGAGGCGGTCGGGGGCGTTCTCGCGGAGGGTGTCGAGGGCGGCCAGGTCGGCCGGGGCGATCCGGTCGGCGACGGCGTCGCGCAGGCGGTGGAGAAGCGCGGTGGCGTAGCGTGCGGCGGTCGCCGGCAGGGGCGGCTGCAGGTCGGCGGTGATGTCCTCGACCGCCTCGACGGTGAAGCCGGCGTCGGTGAGCGGTGCGCTCCAGTCGGCGCCGAGGTGCGGCAGCTGTGCCGTGTGCCGTTCGGCGATCAGCCTCCGGCAGCGGTCCTCCAGGCCGTCGGGGGTGCTGCCGTCCTGGGGCAGGACGTTCGGCACGCCGTCCGTCTCGATCACCGCGAGGATGCCGCCGGGCCGCAGGGCCTCGCGCATCCGGGCGAGTGCGGCCGCCGGGTCGGTGAGGTGGTGCAGGGCGGCGGCGGTCCACACCAGGTCGAAGGGGCCGCCGAGGTCGGGCCACGGCGCGTCCAGGTCGGCCTCGACGGTGCGGACGCGGTCGGCGGCCCCGCGCTCGGTGAGCCGTCCGCGCAGGCGGTGGAGCATCTGCGGGGAGAGATCGACGGCGACGATCTCGGCGTCGGGGAAGCGGTCCAGCAGTGCGAGTGTGCCGGTGCCCGGGCCGCTGCCGAGGTCGAGGATCCGTCGCACCGGCTGCCCGTCCGCGAGCGCGGCGAGGCGGTCGGTGAGTGCGGTGAAGTGCCCGCGCATGACCTCGGCGTCGAGTTCGAGCATCCCGGCGAGCGCCTCGTCGCCGGTGTCGTTCGCCTGAGGGTGGTGGTGGGCGGCCGGGTGGTGGCCGTGCCGGTGGGAGCCGTCTGCGGGGTGGTGGTGTGTGGTGCCGTGTGCCATGCCGCCGAGCCTAGGCACCTCTTGCGGCGATCGCATAACCTCTTGCGCATGACGCAAGAAAGCAGTGATCTCGATGCCGTCGTGCGCAAGCGGATCAGGGGCCTGCGGGCCGCGACGGGCTGGTCGCTGGACGACCTCGCGGGCCGCTGCCACCTGAGCGCGTCGACGCTCAGCCGGATCGAGACCGGCGGCCGCCGGATCGCGCTGGACCAGCTGACGGCGATCGCCAGGGCGCTCGGCACCACCCTGGACCAGCTGGTCGAGCAGCCGGACGACGACCAGGACGTGATCGTCCGCCCGCGGCGGGACGCGGCGCACGGGGTGAGCAGCTGGACGCTGGAGCGCCTGCCGGGGATCACGGTCGCCCGGGTGCGGATCGAGCGGCCGCTGCCGGCGGGGGCGTCGGGCGCGGCGCAGCTGAAGGCGCACCCGGGCCGGGAGTGGTTCACGGTGCTGTCCGGCACGGTGGCGCTGCAGCTCGGTGAGCGGCGCGTGCTGGTGGCGGACGGGGAGGCGGCCGAGTTCTCGACGATGGTGCCGCACGCGATCGGCGCCCACGGCGGACCTGCGGAGATCCTCGGGATCTTCGATCCGGAGGGCCGCCGGACCCATCTGCACCACGGTGGCTGAGCGTGCAAGCGTGCGGACGGATCGTCAAGTTCTGGCAAGTCCGCCATCCTTGTCAATTGGTATAGGCCAATCGTAGGCTCCTCGGCGGCTGACGGCGCGTCGGGTCCGTGTCGTGCATGCCCCGGGGTCGCGCCCCGGACCGGGTACACCCATGCCCGGATTCCCCCACAACCGGCCCGAGACCGCATGAGGAGAACCATGTCCTGGACGCGCAGGCTCCTTGCCGCCGGTGCCGTGACGGCGAGCGCCGCCGCCGCACTGGCCACCACCGCAGGCACCGCGAGTGCCCACGGCGCGATGTTCGGCCCCGCCAGCCGGGTCGCCGCGTGCTACGCCGAAGGTCCCGAGACCCCCAAGTCGCAGGTCTGCAAGGACCTGGTCGCGACCAGCGGCACCCAGCCGCTGTACGACTGGAACGAGGTCAACCTCGCCAACGCGAACGGCCAGAGCCAGCAGATCATTCCGGACGGGAAGCTCTGCTCGGCCGGCCGCGACAAGTACAAGGCGCTCGACTGGGCCCGCACCGACTGGCCGGCCACGACCGTCAGCGCCGGTTCGAACGCCTTCAACTTCCGGGTCACCGCGCCGCACCAGGGCGTCATGACGCTCTACATCACCAAGGCCGGCTACAACCCGACCGCGCCGCTCAAGTGGTCCGACCTGGACCTGGCCAACCCGGTCACCACGTACGCCACCGCGCGCACCTCCAACAACGGCTACTACAACATCACCGGCAACCTGCCGAGCCGCACCGGCCGCCACCTGATCTACATGGTGTGGCAGCGCACCGACAGCCCGGAGGCGTTCTACGGCTGCTCGGACGTGGTCTTCGGCGGCGCCGGTGCCGCCGCGGCCGCCGTCCCGTTCTCCCAGCCGGGCGCCCCGAGCGAGCAGCAGCTCGCCGCGGACGCCGCGAAGTCCACCATCACGGTGCACAACCACGGCACCGGGACGGCCAACAGCGCCTCGCTGCCCACCGAGGGCACCGGCACCTCGGCCGCGCTGCTCGGCGTGGTCGGCCTCTCCCTGGCCGGCGCCACCGCCTCCGGCGTGCTCCTCTACCGCCGGGTCCGCAACAACGCGGTCGCCACCGCCTGATCCGCTCCACCGCACCGGCAACCCCGCCGCGGAAGCGACGAGCGCCGGACGGGGTGACCGCGCCGCCCGCCCCACCGGGCGCGCCGGCACCCCGCCCGGCACTCCGCGCAGCGACCCGGCTACGCCTCCGGCGTGGCCACCGCTGCGCGGAGCTGCCGCGCGATCCCGACGGCCGCGGCCGTGATCGGGACGGCGAGCAGCGTGCCGAACAGCCCGCCCAGCGAGGCGCCGGCCGCGATCGCCAGCAGCACCACCGCCGGGTGCAGCGAGACCGTGCGGCTCTGGACCGCCGGCTGCAGCACCGCGCCCTCGATCGCCTGGACGGCGAGCACGATCCCGAGCGCCCACAGGGCCTGCGACAGCCCGCCGTCGGCGAAGGCGACCACCACCGCCACCAGCCCGGACAGGAACGCGCCCGCGTACGGGATGTACGCACCGACGAAGACCAGCGCGCCCAGCCCGGCGGCGTGCGGCACGCCGAGCAGCGCCAGGCCGAGCGTGATGAACGCGGCGTCGATCGCCGCGATGATCGTGGTGCCGCGCATGAACCCGGCCATCGCCCCGTACCCGGTACGGGCGACCGCGACCACCCGGTCGCCCTGCCCCCGCGGGGCCAGCCGGTGCAGGCCGGCCGCCGCCTTCGCCTTGTCGCGCAGCAGGAAGAACGCCAGCGCGAGGGTCAGCACGCCGGAGATCAGCACCTGCGCCGCCAGCCCCAGCCCGCTGAGCACGCCCCCGGCAATCCCCTTGGCCAGGCTGGTGCCGAGCTGGGCGAGGCCGTCCGAGGCGCCGCGGACCGCCTGCGAGAACGGATCGCTGCCGTCGGCGTCCGCCCGGGCCTCCTGCAGCGAGGCGGAGATCCCGTCGGCGGCGTCCGCGATCAGCCGGACCACCACCCACAGCGCGCCGCCGACCACCACCACCAGCACCAGGCAGCCGAGCACCGCCGACGCGCCGGGGGAGAGGCCGCGCCTGCGCAGCCGCCGGGAGAGCGGGTCCAGCAGCGCGGTGATCAGCAGCGCGATGGAGAGCGGGACGACGGCCGCGCGCAGCAGCACGCACAGGGCGATCAGTACGGCGCCCACCGCGGCGGCGCCCAGCACCGCCGCACCCCACAGCGCCGCCGTGCGCAACCCGGGCTCCTGGGCGCCGGGCCCCTCGGCGGGGCGATCGGGACCTTCCTGCCGTTCGGTGTCCATCGCGATGCCCGCCCTTCCCCGCACGACCCGCACGGAACCCGTACCACCCGTACGATCCCCGGATCCTTCCCCACCCGGGGCCGCACGAGCATCCCGCGCGACGAACCACCCGCCCGGCCCATCCCGCGGCGCCGAACGACCCGGAGCGAGGTTATAAAAGGGACTTTATGCACTTTATTAACTGTTAACCGTCGCTAACGTTGAAAGAGGACACCCGACGACCACGGAACGGACCGCACCATGGCAGCGCTCGCAACACCGGCCACCCGACCCGACCGCCCCGCGCGGCCGGTCATCGTGGGCCTGGTGCTGGTCGCCACCGCGTACGTGATGGCCCCCGTGCTCCAGGCCGCGGCCCTGCCGGTGGTGCGCACCGCATTCGGGCTCACCCCGTCCGAGGTGGCCGGGACGAAGATCGTCGGCGTGCTGGCCACCGTGGTCACGCTGTTCGCCGCCGGCCGGGCCGGCGACGTGTGGGGCCGGCGGACCGTCGTCCTGTGGGCGCTCGGCGCCCTCGCCGCCGGCTGCGCCGTCCTCACCTTCACCGGCGACCCGTGGACCTACCGGATCGCCCACACCGTGGTGAACACCGCCATCGCCGCCGTCTTCGTCAGCTGCCTCGCCGCCCTCCCCGCACTCAACGCGCCCGGACGGATGACCC
The DNA here is from genome assembly GCF_043200835.1 of Kitasatospora sp. NPDC048365. Lineage (NCBI taxonomy): Bacteria > Bacillati > Actinomycetota > Actinomycetes > Kitasatosporales > Streptomycetaceae > Kitasatospora > Kitasatospora sp. NPDC048365. Next base: position 16,122 of record NZ_JBICYJ010000037.1, on the reverse strand, counting down.
GGGTGCTCGGCGGCTGGCTCGCCCTGCAGTCACTGGCCTACCTGGTCGCCACCAACCTGGCGCCCCGCTCGCCGTCCATGCTCACCCTGCGACTCATCACCGCGGTCGGCGGGCTGGTGGTGATCGCCGTCCTGGTGCTGGTCCGTCGGACGACCCCGCCCGGCACCCGCGGCGGCGCCGACGCCCGCCTCGACCGCCCCTTCGTCGCCTGCCTGGTCGGCGCCGTCGTCCTGCTCGCCGCCGGACTGCTGCTCGCCCCCGTCTGGAGCTGGACCGACCCCCGCGTCCTCGCCCTGCTCACCGGCTCCGCCGCCACCGCCCTCGCCGCCCGGCTCCGGGCCGGGAACCGCGCCGCCCGACGGCAGGAAGCCGTCGCCCTGCCGCGCAAGGTCGCCGCCATGGCCCTCGCCGCCGGACTCGCCGTCGGCTTCACCCAGGTCGTCCTGCAGGTCGCCGTCCCCCTGCTCACCACCGCCGCAGGCGCCGGCCCCGCCCGGAGTGCGCTCACCGTCTCCGCGTTCGGCGCCGGCGGCGCACTCGGCTGCCTGCTCGCCCGCCGGCTGCGGATCACCGCCCTCACCGGCTGCTCCCTCGGCCTCCCGCTCGCCGCCGTCGGCCTCGCCCTGCTGCACTTCCTGCCCGGCTCCGCCACCGCCGCCACCGTCACCGGCAGCGTGCTGGTCGCCCTCGTCGGACTCGGCGTCATGATCGCCCAAGTACCGCAGATGGCCTGGTTCCTCGCCGCCCTGCCGCGCGCCCGCCTCGGCTTCTCCGCCGCCCTCCACCCCGTCTCCATCCTGCTCGGCACCGTCGCCGCCCAAGCCCTCCCGTACACCTCGGTGCTCAGCGGAAGCGCCGACACCGCCGACGCCCACGAACTGCTCTGGATCGGCACCGGCGTGGTCGCCGTCGCCGCCCTCCTGGTCGGCCGCCCCACCGTCGCCCTCGCCGTGGCCGCCGCCGCCGGACTCGAATACCTGCTGGTCCGAGGCCTCGCCAGCGAGCACCACGCCGAGAAGCCGATCACCGTCGTGATCGCCCTGCTGATCGGCGCCGGCGCCGGACTCCTCGCCTGGCAGCGCGGCCGCACCTCCGACCGCCTCGCCCGCGCCCGCGCCACCGTCGGCGCGCTCCAGGACGCGGTGCTCCACCCCATCCCCGCGCGCCTCGGCCGCCTCCACCTCGCCGGCCTCTACCAGCCCGCCACCGCCGACACCGGAATCGGCGGCGACTTCCTCGAAGCCGTCCACACCCCGTACGGCACCCGGATCCTGATCGGCGACGTCCGCGGCAAAGGCCTCGAAGCCGTCCGCACCGTCACCGACCTGCTCGGCTGCTTCCGCAGCCAGGCCCACGAAACACCCGACCTCGGCGAACTCGTCGCCCGGATGGACCGGCAACTCGTCCGCGCCGCCGCCGCGCGAGGCGACGAAGAACTCTTCGCCACCGCCCTGCTCATCGAGGACCGAGCGGGAGAGGACCTGCGCGTCGTCAACTGCGGCCACCTCGCCCCGCTCACCGTCGGCCCCGACGGCCACCGCGAACACGACGTGCCCGCGCTGCTCCCGCTCGGCCTCGGCCTGCTCGGCGACGACACACCCGAACCCGCCACCGTGCCGCTCGCCGACCACGACGTGCTCGTCCTGCACACCGACGGGCTGAGCGAGGCCCGCAACTCCTCCGGCGAGTTCTACCCGCTCGCCGAAGGCCTCGCCGCCGCCCGCGCCGGCGGCCGGACCACCACGCCCACCGCACTCGTCCGCCACCTCGAACAGCAGGTCCACGACTGGACCCACCACCTCACCGACGACATCGCGATCATCGCCCTCACCCGCCGCCACCCCACGGACTGAGCCCCGCTCGATCGCCGGCCGGGAGACGCACGACTCCCACCGCCTCATCGGCACCGCCGCGCACCAGGGGTGGGGACGGCTGCGCCGAGGCAACCGGCCTCCGGCCGAGGGGCACTGGCTCGGCAGGGTCGCGCCGAGCGGTGCTCGGGGTGAGGGTCGGATCCGGTTGCGGGGCCGCCCGGGGCTTCGGCCGGTGGTGGGGGTCAGGGGGTGGGTGCTGCCCCGCCCGTGAGGGCTTCGCGGACGAGCGCCGCGGCGCCGACCAGGCCGGCGTCCGTCCCCAGCCGCGCGGGGAGGATCACGGTGCGGGCGGCGAACGGCAGGGTCGCGTACGTCGCGAAGTGCCGGCGCAGCGGCTCGAACAGGACCTCGCCGGCGCCGGCGACGCCACCGCCGACCACCGCCGCGTCGATCTCCACCAGCGTTGCCGTCGCGGCGATCCCCGCCGCGAGCGCCCGCGCCGCCCGGTCGAAGGCGTCCAGCGCCACCGGGTCGCCGGCGGCGGCCGCGGCGGCGACCGCCCCGGCGGAGGTGTCGCCGTCGGGGGAGCGCCACCCCGCCTCGGCCGCGGTCCGGGCGATCGCCGTACCGCTCGCCAGCCCTTCGAGGCAGCCGCGCGACCCGCACGGGCAGGCCCGCCCGGCGAAGTCGACGCTGATGTGCCCGAGGTGCCCGGCGTTGCCGGTACGACCGGTGCGCAGACGGCCGTCGATGATCAGTCCGGCGCCGACGCCGGTGGAGACCACCAGGCACAGCGCGTTGCGGTAGGGCCGGGCGGCGCCCTGCCAGTGCTCGGCGGCGGCCATGGCGACGGCGTCGCCGCCGAGGACCACGGGCAGTCCGGCGACGGCGGGGTGGTCGGCGACCTGGGCGCGCAGCGGGTACCCGCGCCAGGCGGGGATGTTCACCGGACTGACGGTGCCGGCCTCGATGTCCACCGGCCCGGCACTGCCGACGCCGACCGCGCGCACGTCCGACCAGCGCGGGTGACGGGCGAGCAGGTCCAGGACGCCGTCCACCGCGGCGGCCAGCTCCTTCTCGGTGCCGGTGGCCGGGGTGGGCACCCGCACCTGGTGCAGCAGGTCGCCGCCGGCGGTCACCAGGCCGCCGGCGATCTTCGTTCCGCCGAGGTCGACCGCCGCGAGCAGGTCGCCCTGCTGCCCGGTCCCGCGGACCGGGTCGAGGTGGTCGGCCGTGTCGTAACTCATGGTGACGTCTCCGCGGGTCTCAAGGTCGTTCCGGGTGATTGTCGCGATCTTAGACAACGTTGTCCAGTGCTGGTGGACCGGTCCGGACCGGGCCCCTGTGCCAGATGTACGCTCGGCGCGCCGCTCACCCGCCGTCAGAAAGGGCGCCCGCCGTGCCGTTCGACCTGTCACCCGCCCCGACCGTGCTGTTCCAGGGCGACAGCATCACCGACGCCGGCCGCGACCGCGCGGTGCCCGACTCCCTCGGCCGGGGCTATGCCGCGCTGGCCGCCGCCGCCGTCCGGACCGCCCACCCCGGCGCGACCGTGCTCAATCGCGGCGTCTCCGGGAACCGGATCTCCGACCTCGCCGCCCGCTGGGAGCGCGACACCCTCGCGCACCGCCCCGACCTGCTGTCGCTGATGATCGGCGTGAACGACACCTGGCGGCGTTACGACAGCGGTCTCGCCTCGCCCGTCGAGCGCTGGGAGGCCGACTACCGCGGCCTGCTCGACGTGCTGCGCGAGCGGGTCCCCGGCGTGCGCCTGCTGCTGATCGAGCCCTTCCTGGTCCCGGTCGCCCCCGCCCAGCGGGCCTGGCGCGAGGACCTCGACCCGCGCATCCACGCCGTGCGGCGGATCGCCCGCGACCACGGGGCGCTCCTGCTCGCCGCCGACGGCCTGCTCGCCCAGGCCGCCCTCACCGGGGGCGACCCCGCCGCCATCGCCGCCGACGGCGTCCACCCCACGCCGACCGGACACCGACTCCTCGCCGAGGCCTGGGCGGGCCTCGCTCTCGGCGGCGCCTGACGCCGCCGCTCCGGCGGCGCGGAGGCCGCGCCGCCGGACCCTGTGCCGGTGTGGGCCGTGGGCGAAAACGGTTAACCAGCTGTTGACAACATTGATATGGGGATCCTACGGTTTCGGAAATTAACCGGTTAATTGACTCGGTGACCCCGGGAGAACCCCATGCACAGAGGAATCGCCCTCGTCCTGGCCGTCGCGACCGTGCTGACGGCAGCGGCGTGCGGCGACGAGGACCGCGGCAGGCCCGGCACCGGCGGCATCGCCTCCGCACCCGCCGACCGGATCGCCGGCAACGTCACCGTGCTGACCAACCGGACCGACCAGATCACCGACGGAACCCTCAAGCGGTACGCGGACGCCTTCCACCGCGCCTACCCCAAGGTCACCGTCACGTTCGAGGGAATCACCGACTACGAGGGCGAGGTGTCCGAGCGGCTGCGGACCGGGAGCTACGGCGACGTCCTGCCGATCCCCAACAACCTGCCCCTGGGCGACTATCCGACCTACTTCGCGCCCCTGGGCGACACCGACCTCCTCGGCCAGACCTTCGACTTCACCGAGTACGGGACGGTCGGCCGACAGGTCTACGGCCTGCCGAACATCGGCATCGCCACCGGGTTCGTCTACAACAAGGCAGTGTTCCGGCAGGCCGGCGTCGAGGACTGGCCCACCACTCCCAAGGAGTTCCTGGACGACCTGCGGGCCGTCAAGGCCAAGACCCGCGCCGTTCCCTACTACACCAACTACGCCGACGGCTGGCCGCTGCGCCAGTGGAGCGACGCGATCGGCGTCGTCGGCTGCGACAACACCGCCCGCGACGCCCTCGCCACCACCGCTGCGCCGTGGGGCCCCGGCGCCGAACTCTCCACCATCGACGGACTGCTGTACGCGGTCGTGCACCAGCAACTGAGCGAGGACGACCCGGCCGGCACCGACTGGGAGCAGTCCAAATCGCTGCTCGGGGGCGGGCGGATCGGTGCGATGTACCTCGGCTCCTGGGCCGTGCCCCAACTCCAGGCCGCCGCCAGGGCGGTCGGACAGAACCCGGACGACATCGGCTTCATGCCCTTCCCCGCGCAGCGCGAAGGGCACTTCTGCACCGTGGTCCAGCCGGACTACCGGTACGGGGTGAGCCTGCACGCCAAGAACCGGGACGCCGCGCTGGCCTGGCTGGACTGGTACCTCACCCAGTCCGGCAGCGCCCGGAGCGAGCAGGCGATCTCGGCCGTCCGCGGCGCCCCGCTGCCGCCCGCGCTCAAGCTGCTCGACCAGCGAGGAGTGCGCATGATCCCGCAGACCCGGCGCAACAGCCTCGCCGTCGGCAGGATCGACAAGGCCGCCGGTATCGGGCTGGACGCCCCCGACTACCGTCGGCGCCTGGTCGACGCGGCCCGTCGCTCGGCGACAGGAGATCCGGGCCCGTACTTCGCCGAGCTCAACCGGGCGTGGGCGCCCGCCCAGCGAGCCAACGCCCCGGCGAACCGGTAGCGCGAAAGCCGGAACCGGCGTGCTCCGCCCCGGCGCGCGTCCGGCCGCGAGAGCGCCGTCCGTCCGGCCGGCGGTGCGTCCGGCCACGGGAGGGTCGCCGCCCCGCGGGTCACCGGAGCCTGCCGGGTCTCCGCGGGGCACCCGTCGGTGATCGTCGGGAGGCCGCCGGCGGCCGTCGCACGCCGACGCGCCCGACACCCGCGGGAATCCACCCTCCCCGCCGCGTGGCCCGGTTCAGTCCGCGCGCGGCGGAGCGGCGGCATCGTCCGCCGCTCCGGCGAGCACGTACAGCCCCGCCCGGGCGGCCAGCGCCGCGGCCGCCGCGGCCCGGTCCGCCTCCGCCGGGCCGACCGGCTCGCTGGTGATGTACATCCGCAGGTACAGCGGCGCCACCGTGGCCCGGATCACCTCGTGGCCGTCCGTCCCGGGCGGTACCTCGCCGCGCGCCACCGCCGCGTGCACCGCCGTCGCCGTGACGTCCCGCCGGCGGGCGAGCACCGAGGCCAGCGCCTCCCGGGCCTTCGGCGAACCGGGCGCCGCCGCCACCATCGCCTCCAGCCACGCCCGGTGCGCCGGATCGCCGTTCAGCCGGACCACCGCGCGGGCCACCGTGCGCAGGTCGTCCTCCAGCGAGCCGGTGTCGCCGAGCGTGATGCTCACCGCCAGCTCGTCCGCCAGGTCCACCACGATGTTCTCCAGGCTGCCCCAGCGCCGGTACACCGTGGTCGCCGCCACCCCGGCCCGGGCGGCGATCCGCTCGATCCGGGTGGCGCCGTAGCCGGACTCGACCAGTTCGGCCAGCGCGGCCTCCAGGACCGAGGTGCGGGTGCGCGCCGTCCGGCCACCGGGCCGCTGTGTGCCGGGCGCGGGGGTGCGGGTGCCCGGGGTCTCGTTCTGCTCCAAATGAAATTCCTCTTGCGTTAAGCAGTGTGGTCTGCCAAGATCCACACTAATGCAGGAATGCCTGCATTACGTCCCTGGGGGGAGTACTTCAGTGCACATGTCCATTCCGCGGGTGGAGCACCGCTACGTCGAGGTCGGCGACGTCCGCGTCTTCTACCGCGAGGCCGGGCCGAGGGACGCGCCGACGCTGCTGCTCCTGCACGGCTTCCCGTCCGCCTCGCACCAGTTCCGCCGCCTGATCGACGCGCTCGGCAGCCGGTACCACCTGGTCGCCCCCGACTACCCGGGCTTCGGCCACACCGAGGCGCCGGAGACCTTCCCGTACAGCTTCGAGGCGCTGACCGACGTCGTCGAGGGCTTCGTCCGCGCGCTCGGGCTCAGCCGCTTCGCCCTCTACACCTTCGACTTCGGCGGCCCCGTCGGGCTCCGCCTGGCCACCCGCCACCCCGAGTGGATCACCGGCCTGGTCGTGCAGAACGCCAACGCCTACCAGGAGGGCCTCTCCGAGCTCGCCCTCGGCGCCGTCGCCAACCGCGCCGGCGTCCCCGGCGCCGCCGAGGCCGTCCAGGGCCTGTTCACCCTGCCGATGACCCGCGGCCAGTACGAGGGCGGCGCCGGCGACCCCGCCCACGTCGCCCCCGACGGGTGGACGCTCGACCAGCACTTCCTCGACCTCCCCGGCCGCAAGGCGGCGCAGACCGCCCTCGCCCTCGACTACCACTCCAACGTCGAGCTCTACCCGGCCTGGCAGCAGTGGCTGCGCGACCACCGCCCGCCCACCCTGGTGCTCTGGGGCAGCAACGACGCCTTCTTCCTCCCCGCCGGCGCCCACGCCTACCGGCGCGACCTCCCCGACGCCGAGGTGCACCTCCTCGACACCGGCCACTTCGCGCTGGAGGAGTGCCTGCCCGAGATCGCCCCGCTGATCGCCGGCTTCCTCGACCGCCTCCCCGTACCGGCCCACACCCCCGCCGCCCGGCCGCTGAAGATCGCCGTCCTCGGCGCCGCCGGCAACCTCGGCAGCGCCGTCGCCGCCGAGGCCGCCCGCCGCGGCCACCAGGTCACCCCGCTCGGCCGCGCCGACGCCGACGCCACCGACGCCGAGGCCCTCGCCACCGTCCTCGCCGGCCACGACGCCGCCGTCGCCGCCCTCAAGGGCCCCGACCACCTGGTGCCGCGCGCTGCCCGGGCCCTCCTCGACGCACTCCCCGAGGCCGGCGTCGACCGCCTCCTGTTCATCGGCGGCGGCGGCAGCCTCGAGTACGCGCCCGGCCAGCGCTTCGTCGACTCGCCCCAGTTCCCGCCCCAGTACCTGGAGACCGCCCGCGACCAGGCCGCCGCCCTCGACCTGCTGCGCGCTGCCGACACCACCGTCGCCTGGACGTACGTCAGCCCCCCGCCCGTCCACCTCGTCCCCGGCGACCGCACCGGCAGCTACCGCGCCGAGGCCCGCGACACCCCGCTCACCGCCGCCGACGGCACCAGCCGCATCACCGTCGGCGACTACGCCTCCGCCGTCCTCGACACCATCGAGCAGCGCACCTTCGTCCAGCAGCGGATCACCGCCGCGTACTGACCCCCACCCGGGGGCGGCCGTCCGGCCCCCACCCACCGGCCGGCCGCCCCCGACGCACCACCGCAACACTCCCTCCTGCCCGCCCCCCGCCGGGCAGGAGGGGCCCACTCGGGCCGGTGACGGTCTGACGGGCAGCCACGCGCCCGGGCGGTAGTCGGCCGCGCGTCAGGACGGCTGGGGGACCATCCGGGTCAGGCCCTTGCGGTCGTAGTAGCGGGTCATGGCGAAGCCGAAGACCAGGGCGCCGACCAGGCCCAGGGCGATCATCACCCAGGCGCGGGCCAGGCCGGCGTCCGCCCGGGCGTCGAAGTAGAGGATGGAGCGGACGCCGCCGACCAGTTGGCGCATCGGCTCGAACGAGCCCAGGAAGCGGTAGAAGCCCGGCGTCGCCTCCAGCGGCACCGTCGCGCCCGAGGACGGCAGGGCCAGGGCGATGAAGACGAACATCGCCACCAGCTGGCCGATCCCGCCGAACGCCGCGTTGATCGCCTGCACCCCGAGGCCCACCGACAGGCAGGCGCAGAACGAGAACACCCATAGCAGCGGCAGGTGCGGCGCGTCCATGCCGAGCAGGCCGATCGTCGCCAGCATGATCATCGAGGTGGTGACCAGCGACAGCCCCGCCGTCATGCCCATCTTCACCAGCAGCGTCTGCGTCCGGTCGATCGGCAGCGTCGGCCGCCGCGAGTGCCACGGCCCGATCTCGCTGTCCGCGTACCCGAGCGAGGTGTCCACCGCGTTGTGCACCAGGTTGGCGCTCAGGAACCCGGCCAGCACCAGCAGCAGCGTGTAGTAGAACGCGCTCAGCCCGAGCCCCGTGTGACGCCCGATCGGATGCCCGGGCCGGACCTGGACGTCCACCGGGTCCGCCAGCAGCAGCTGGTCCGTCGCGGACGCCTGCGGGGCCGCCGCCAGCAACTGCTTGCCGATCTCCAGCGAGGACCGGTGGGCCGCCTGCTGGGTGATCTGGCTCGCCAGCGACGAGCCCAGGCTGCCCACCCCCGGGTTGGTCAGCGCCGCCAGCACCGGTCGGGCGAAGGCCCGGTCGGTGGTCAGTGCGGCGACGCTGCGGGTGAAGTCCTCCGGCACCTCCAGCGCGCCGTACACCTTGCCGGACGCCAGCTCGTCCTGCGCCTGCGCGCGGGAGAGGACCCGCCACTGGACCTGCCCGGGCGGGCTGTTCGCGACGATCGAGGCGGCCACCTCCGCGCCCAGCGGCGTGGCGTGGCCGGGCAGCGCCGGCCCCGTGTCCGAGTCGACCAGGGCGATCGGCATCCGGTGCAGGTGGTCCGACGGCGTCAGGATGCCGCCCATGTACAGCAGCGACAGCAGCAGCGCGACCAGGGCGCTGAGCACCCCGGGCACCACCCAGATCTTCGCGTGGCGCAGCACCGTCCCGGCACGCGCCCCCGGCGCGGGCTGCTGCGGGGGATTCCCGGACGCCATGGCACTCCAGCGGCTCGTCACGCCGGCCCGGGACACCACGCCCCGCGAGCCGGGCCCCCGGGGGCGGGGCGCACCACGACCATAGGCGCCGCACCCGGAGCGCCCCGGCCGACACCGGCACCACTCACCCGAACGCCCGAACGCCCGAACGCCCGAAGCCCGAATGCCCGAACCGCGTCCGACCGGCCGGGTTCGCAGGCCCGGTCCGCAGGCCCGGCTACGCGCCGTCAGCCGGACGCAGCTCCACGAACAGGCCCTCGGCCCGCGAACCGTCCCCGAGCCGCCACGCCCCCTCGACGTAGGCGGTCGCCTCGTCCGAGACCACGGAACCCGCCACCAACTCCCGCACCACCAGCAGCGACCTGCCGTCGGCCCAGGTCAGCACCGTCCCCGCCGCCGAGTCCGCCACGGTCGGGAGACCCGGGAGCGCGGAGCGCGTCGAACCGACCGTCAGCTCGCGGTCCGGGGTGTCGCTCTCGTTCTGGTCCTGCGCCCGCACCAGGCCCTCGATCAGCGCGACCAGCTGCGCCACCGCCACCGGGTCCTGGCACGCGTCGTACGCCCACCGCCGGCCGAGCACCCCGTGCTCCATGGTCCCCACCAGCGCGGCGTCCGCACCCTCCAGCGGCGCCCCGCGGTAGCTGAGCGGCACCAGGTACGACACCGGCTCCCCGCCCGCCGTGTCGGTGACCACCAGGAACTCGATGCCCACCTCACCCGCCGGGTCGTCCAGCCGGAACCCGCCCGCCTTCGCCGGCTCCGGCGCCCCCACCCCGCCCCGGTACCAGGGACGCGACGGCAGCCACTCCGTCAGCAGCTCCAGCTTCGACGGCTTCAGCTCGGTGTGGTGAATGACAGCCATGTTCTCTGCGCCAACCCCTCGAACGGATCTCACGATGCACCGTCAGCATACGGAGCCCGCCCGGTCGGCCTCCCGGAGCGCCCCTGCCCGCCGCACCGGGAGCCGGCACGGCGGGCAGGGACACCCGCGGAGGGAGCGTCAGGCGCAGACCGCCCCGTTCACCGTGAACGAGGCCGGCACCGCGTTCGCACCGGAGTACGTCGCCTGGAACCCGAAGCTCCCGCTCGCCCCCGGCGCCAGCGCGCCGTTCCAGCCCGCGTCCCGGGCCGTCACCGCGCTGCCCGACTGGGTCACCGTCGCGTTCCACGCGTTGCTGACCCGCTGGTCACCGGCGAAGGACCAGCCCAGCGTCCAGCCGGACATCGCGGACGTCCCCGTGTTCTTCACCGTGACCGTCGCGGTGAAGCCGTTGCCCCACGCGTTGTCCACCTTGTAGACCACCGCGCAGGAGGCCGCGGGCGGCGCCGAGTCGTCGTCCACCTCCGTCGCCGTGAACGTCGTCCCCTGCACCCCCGACCCGCCGACCGAGAACACCGCACTGCCCGCCACCGCGTCCGCGTCCTGCGCCGCCGCCACCGCGACCTGCTGCGCCGTCGACCAGTTGGCCGCGGTGAACACCAGCGCCGTCCCGGGCACCGACAGGTCGCTGTCGCCCGAGGCCCGCGCCACCGTCACCGTGACGCCCTGCGCGGGCGCCGCCGACAGCCGCACGCCCACCGCCGCCGAACCGCCCTCCGCGACCGACACCGCCGACGGCGTCACCTGCACCGACGGCGTCACCGGAGCCGCCCTGCGCTCCGCCGCGAACGCCGCCAGCCACGCCAGCGGGGCGTTCCAGTTGATCGCCACCTCGTTGGTCGAGTACGAGCCGATGTCGTCCACGTAGCACGCCGCCGGCGCGCACCCCGCCAACTGCGCCTGCGCCACCGGATCCTGCAGCCCCGCGTTCGGCCCGCCCGCGAAGGAACCGGCCGGCGGGTGCGGCAGCGAGGCGTCGTTCTGGTGCGCCCAGAACCGGTGGTGCTCGTTCTCCGAGGCCCGCTCGCCGTAGCCCGTCACGTACGAGCGGTCCAGCGCGTTGCGCCCCAGCAGGTAGTCCAGCGACTCCAGCGCGCCCGCCCGGTAGCGCTGCGCCCCGGTCAGCTCGAAGGCCACCGCCAGCACCACCGCGTTGTTCGCGACCTGGCTGTTGGAGCCCCACACGTAGCCGTCGGCCGGGATCGGCACCGCGTAGCCCTGGCCCGCCATCGTCGACAGGTACCCGTCCGCCGCCGTGGTCAGCAGGCCGCGCACCCGCGCCAGGTCGTCCGCGGCCAGCGGCACCCCGGGCACCGTCGCCAGGGTGATCCGGCCCAGCGTCGCGGTGCCGCCCCACCAGAAGGCATCGGCCGGCTTGGCATGCAGCGGCGAGGAGGTCACCGCGTCGCGGAACTGCGACTCGCCGGTGGTGGCGAGCAGTTCGGCCGCCGCCCAGTAGAACTCGTCCGAGACGTCGGCGTCGTCGTACGCGCCGCCGCCGGTCGAGTCCGTCCCCGGCGCCAGCACGTTCGGGTTGGCCCTGGCCGCCGCCCAGGCCCGCCGCGCCGCGTCCAGGCAGCGCGAGGCGAAGGCCGCGTCGTACGGCGCGTACACCCGCGCGCACTGCGCCGCGGTGGCCGCCAGGTTGAGCGTCGCGGCGGTCGACGGCTTGTGCAACTCACGCTGCTGGTCGTCGAGTTCCGGACGGGTCGGCAGGCCGGTCCACTGCGCGTCGTGCACCTTGTGGAAGGCCATGCCCTCCATCGGCCTGCCCGCCGGGACCTGCATCCGGAGCAGGAAGTCCAGCTCCCAGCGCGCCTCGTCCAGCACGTCCGGCACCCCGTTGCCGCGCTCGGGCACCCGCAGCGTTGAGTCGCCCAGCGCCGCCTCGCCGCCGGCGCGGCGGGCCCGCTCGAAGGAGTTGACCACCTGCCAGACCGCGATGCCGCCGTTCACCACGTACTTGCCCTGGTCGCCCGCGTCGTACCAGCCGCCGCGCACGTCCTGCCGGTAGTCGCAGACCCCGGCCTGGCAGGGCACGCCGGTGTCGCCCTTGTTCGGCGCCACGCCCAGGTGCCCGGCGGGGCGCCCGTACCCGCTGCCCGCCAGCGCCGCGTCGATCGCGATGCCGCTGCGCTGCTGGTAGAAGAACGACATGCTGTCGGCCCGCAGCCCGTCGTACAGCGCGGCCGAGATGTCGAACGGGTGGCTCGCCTGGCCGCCGACCACCAGGGTGAAGCCGGTGCCGGTGCCGGTGTACGCGCCGAAGTCCACCAGGTGCGTGGACTGGCCGGACGCCCGGTCCGCGCCGCGCACCGTGCTGGTGCCGGAGGCGACCACCGTGCCTCCGGCATCCCGCAGTTGCCAGGCGAGCGGTGCGGTCGCCGAGCTGACCACGGTGGCCCGCTTGGGGCCGTCGGGCAGGTAGCCGAGCTGGTTGACCCGGACCGGGACGTCGGCCGCCGCGGCGACCGAGCCGACCGCGCCGGCGGGGGCCGCCGTCAGCGCGGTGGCGGTCAGGCCGCCGGCGGCCAGCGCCAGGCCGGTGAAGAGAGCGGCCGCGCGACGCGACACGCGGCGTACGGAAGGGACAGGAGGCACGGGTGGGAGTCTTCCTCGGGCGGGGGAGTGGTGCGCGGGCGGGGAGCACGGGCGAGGGTGGGAGCGCTCCCATGGCGTCCAATGAAGCCAGTCCGGACGGTGCCACGTCAAGACACCGACACAGAAAGGCCGTTCACCTGGGACGCGGCACCCCGGCCGTCTCCCGGCGGCCGGCCTCGGCGGGCGGCCGACGGCACCCCGCCGAGCGCGGCGCGGTGAGCAACTCCCAGGCCGGGTCCGGCCGGCCCGGCACGGTGCGGCCGGCGGCCCGCCACTGCCGGACGAGTTCGTGGTAGATCGGCACGTCCCGCCCATGCAGAACCGTTTCTTCATCCGCAGACGACTCCATGCCACAGTCAACGACCGACCGGGCCCGTTGGGCACGCCGCAGTCAACCCGTCGACCGCCGGGAGCCGGGCCGGACCCGCACCCGGCGCACGTCCCGCGCTCCTGCGCGTCGAGCCGGTCACCCGTCCGAGTGGCCCTCCCGTGCGGCCGGTCCCGGGACTGCGCGTCCGCCCCCTGGGGGTGGGAAGACCCGCCCTGATCTGCTTGGATACCCGGATGACCGACCGCCCCGCGACCCCTCCGTGCCCCTGCGTGATCTGCGACCCCGCCGCCTCCGCCACCTTCCGCGCCCGGCGGCACCGGGCGAAGCACTGGTCCTCGGTGATGGCACACGTCCGCGACCACGGCTGGCACGTGGTCGGCGTGGGCGGGGGAGGCGAAGTCCCGAACTGGGCCTTCACCGTCGGCCTGTGGCACTCCTACCGGATCCCGGAGGTGGCCATGTTCAGCCTGGAGGTGGAAGGGCTGATGCACTGGGCCAACGCCGCCGCCGCTCAGCTGCGCGACGGCGCGTCGACGGAGCCCGGCACGCTGCTCCCCGACGTCATCGACGGGTACCGGGTCGAGCTCCGACCGGTCGACGACAGTTGGTACCGCCCGCTGTTCGGCACGGCCGTCGGCTTCTACCGGCGCAGCCCGGTCCCGTTCGTCCAGGTGCTCTGGCCCGACCGCGAGCACCGGCCGCCCTCGGACGAGCGGGCCAGCGCGGGGTGCCGCTCGCAGCCAGGCCTGTGGCTCCCGGTCGACGAGCACCCGCAGGGCGTGTGGACCGAGGAGGCCGCCGAGGTCGGCTGACCTCCGGCCGGGGCGGATTCGGTCTCAGGCCTCGTCGACCTGTGTGCCCAGGTGGTCCGACTCCGCGACGAACTCCGCGAGGAGCCGGGCGGCATCGTCGACCATGGCCGCCAGTACGTAGGTGTCGGGCGCGTAGATCCAGTCCCGCCAGAGCAGCACGACCTCCCCGCCGTCCAGGCGGAAGACGTGGCCCTCCTCGTTGTCCTCCGCGAAGTCCGGCGGCCCCAGGGCCTCGGGATTCCCCACCGTGAGGAAGCGGTCGGCGAAGTAGTAGGGGCCGGGTCCCCACAGCGACGTCGTGATGCGTTGCACTTCGACTCCCGTGATCAGGTGATGGTCGATCGGTCGGGCTCCGTGTACGAGGTCCGGCCGGCGGCGCCCAGGTACGGCAGGGTGAACTCCGGCAGCGCGTAGGCGCCCGCCTGGGGCGCCGACGGGTCCACCGCCGCGTCCGCACCGGGGACGTCCGCCGCGAACGCCTCCGCGTCGTCCGCCGGGACGTACGGCAGCACCGCCGGGTCCGGCAGCTCCCAGAACCGCCGGGTGTTGGCGGACACCGCGTACACCGCCGCGAAGCGGACCGTCTCCGGCGCCGTGAGCGCCGCCCGGACGAACCCGACCGCGTCCCGCGGGCTCAGCCAGGTCGCCAGCTGCCTGACGTCCACCGGGGCCGGCTCGAAGCTCCCGATCCGCAGGCACACCACCGGCAGCCCGAACTTGTCCGCGTACAACTGCCCGAGCGCTTCCACCGCCACTTTGCTGACGCCGTACAGGCCGTCGGGCCGGTACGGCTCCAGCGGCCCGGTGCGGTGCCCCGCCGGGTAGAACCCGGTCACCCGGTTGCTGCTCGCCAGCACCACCCGCCGGACCCGAGCCCGCCGGGCCGCCTCCAGGACGTGCTGGGTGCCCAGCACGTTCGCCTCCAGCAGCTCCGCCAGCGGCGCCTCGTCCGGCATCCCCGCCAGGTGGACCACCCGGTCCGCCCCCGACAGGGCCGCCTCCACCGCCGCCGGATCCCGCAGGTCCGCGGTGAACACCACCTCGTTCGGGGCCTCCGCCCGCAGCGGCACCCGGTCGACGAGCACCAGACGCTCCGCCTCCCCGCGCAGGGCCTGCCGCACCACGGCGCCGATCCGCCCGGCCGCGCCCGTCACCACCACCGTCCCCAGCCCCACCGCGGCCTCCCACCCTCCGACGTCTCCCCGGTCATCCTCCCCCCTGCCCGGTCGCCCACCCCCGCGTCCGGACCGGAATCGGCGTGCCCGGGCGCGGCCGTCTGCGCTACCGTCCGGACCGTTCACTGGTTCGAGTCACACCGGGGGAGTACCCGTGCCGCAGATCCTGATCGACCATTCGACCGACGTGGTCCTCGACCGCCCGGCCTTCGCCGCCGCGCTGCACGAGCAGCTCGCGCAGGTCATCGACACGACGGTCGCCGAGTGCAAGACCGTCTTCCGCCCGGCCGCCCACCACCTGGTCGGTGACGGCGGTGAGGGCCGGGCGGTGGTGCTGGTCGAGATCAAGATCCTCGCCGGCCGCAGCGCGGAACTCCGCGCCGAGCTGACCGCCCGCACCCTCGCGCTGCTGGAGGCCCACGTCCGCGTCCCGGCGGCCTTCGGCATCGAGGTCACCGAACTCGACCGCGCCACCTACCGCTTCAGCCACCACGCCGGTGGCCCGGGCTCCTCGTGAGCGGGCAGGCCGGGCCGTACGCGGACCTGCCGCGCGAGGTGAAGGCCCTCGACTCGGACGCCCTGCTCCGACTGGAGGAGCGGGCGAGCGAGCTCCGCCTGAGTCAGCGGCTGGACCCGGCGTGGGTACGGGCGAACGCGGCACCCGACGGAACGCACTACCTGTGGCCGGCCCTGTGGAACGGACTCTCCCACCGCCCGGAAGTGCCGCGCACGCTGAGATGCGAGTTGCTGCTGGCGCTGCGCACGGGGGAGCGGGTGATGAGCCTGCTGGACATGCTGCCCGACGACTTCACCCCGCTGACGAGGGTGACCTCGCGGGACCGGGGCATGCGGATCGCCCGGCTCCTCGACCGGTCCCTCACGGTCCGGGAGTGGCTCCTGAAGAAGGGCGAGGACCCGGACCGGCCGTGACGGGCCCGCCGGGTCGGTCAGGAGGCCTCGGGGGTCTCCTGTTCGGCTTCGACCTGGGCGTTCCAGTCGCGCTTGGAGGCCTGCCAGCCGTCCTCGTTGTGGCCGAGGCGCCAGTAGCCGGAGATGGAGAGGTC
>NZ_JBICYJ010000036.1:0-93733 GCF_043200835.1 Kitasatospora sp. NPDC048365 | reverse complement strand
CGACGACGATCTTCGCGGAGGTGGTGGCGCGGCTGGGGGCGGCCGCGTTAGAGCTTGCGAAGTCCACTGAGGACCCTTTCGAGCAGCGTGACGTCAGGCGTACCGCCCGACTCGCCCGCGGCGGCGGGCTGGTGGATGGCGACGAGACCGGCCTCCGCGAGGTCGGCGACGAGGATGCGGGCGACCCCGAGCGGGACCCCGGCCAGGGCCGAGATCTCGGCGACCGACTTGACCTCACGGCACAGCGCGACGATCCGCTGGTGCTCCGGCAGCAGGCCGCCGGAACCGGCGCTGCCGGTCGTCGAGATCAGCGCCTCGATGGCCAGCTGGTAGCGCGGGCGGGTGCGGCCACCGGTCATCGCGTACGGGCGGACCAGCGGCTGCTGCTCGTAGCCGTCGGACTGCTGGCCGCCGTAGCCGCCGCCGGCCTGCTGGCCGCCGTAGCCACTGCCGTACCCGTTGCCGTACCCGGCGGGTGTCGGGGGCGGGGTCATGCGTCCTCCTAGTGCTGCAGCCTGTCGCCGGTGCCCGGCCGGGGGGTTCGGTCGGGAAGGGTGTCAACCACCGGGCGGAGACTGTGGGGTGGAGCGCCGGGCCTGGTCGGGCGGCCCGGCGCCTGGTGAGGGACGGTCAGTGCAGGAGACTGCCCTGGAGTTCCGCGCGCAGTGCGGGGGTGAGGACCGCGCCGGCGCGGTCGACCAGGAGGGCCATCTCGTAGCCGACGAGGCCGATGTCCGAGTCCGGCGAGGCGAGGACGGCGAGGGCGGAGCCGTCGCTGACCGCCATCAGGAACAGGAAGCCGCGCTCCATCTCGACGACGGTCTGGTTGACCTCGCCGCCCTCGAAGATCCGGCTGGCGCCGGAGGTCAGCGAGGTGAGACCGGAGGCGACCGCGGCGAGCTGGTCGGCGCGGTCCCGAGGGAATCCCTCCGACATGCACAGCAGCAGACCGTCGGCGGAGACCACCACCGTGTGGGACACCCCGGGGGTGTTGTCCACGAAATTGGTGATCAGCCAGTTCAGGTTCTGTGCGGCCTGGCTCATCTGGATCAACTCAACGCTCCTGGTACTCGGGGCCGAAGCCGTTGTTGCCCTCGGCGTTGAACTGGCCGCCCTGGGTACCCCGGTTGCCACGGGCCGACCCGCCGAAACCGTCGAAGCCCTGCTGCTGCGGGGCCTGCTGGCCCGCACCGGCCTGGCGGCCCTGCTGGATGCCGCGGCGCAGGTTGGTCAGCCGGCCGCGCACCTCCTCCGGGCTGCGGGAGACCTGCGGACCGGTCAGCGGCGCCGCCTCGGCGGTGCCGGAGACCAGATTGGCCTGCGGGGTGCGACGGGGCAGCCCCGAGGTGGTGAGACCGCTGGTCGAGGGCTCGCGCACCTGCTCGGCCCGGCGCCAGCGCTCGTCGTTGGCCGAGGCGCGCCACGGGGCGTCGTCCTCCGACCGGCCGGGCGGCTGGGCGCCGTACGGCTGCTGCGGCGCCTGCTGGGCCTGCTGGGCCTGCGGAGCCTGCGGCTGCTGGGCCTGGGGCTGCTGGGCCTGCGGGGCCTGCTGCGGCGCGGCCTGGGGGGCCTGCCGCTGCGGGGCCTGCTGCTGGGCGGCCGGCGCCGGCCGGGCCTGGCCGAGGCCGGGAGCGGTGGTGCCGGGCCGCTGCGGCCGGTACGACTGCGACGCCTCGGGGGAGGCGGTCGGCAGCGCCATCGGCTGCGGACGCTCGGCCGGGGCCGGGGCCTGCGGCTGGAACGCCTGCGGAGCGACGGGCTGCTGGCCGGTCGGGTCCGGCAGCACCGGCTCGACCAGACCGAGACCCAGCGGGTCGCGCGGGTCGATGTCGGACGCCTCGAACCGCGGCCGGGCGAACTGCATGGTCGACTCGGCCGGGGACTGCTCGATCGGCGCGGGCGCCTGGCCGGCGCCCGGACGACCCGGCAGCCCCTGGCCCGGGCCCTGCGGCTGCGGACGGCGCTGCGGACCGCCGGTCGGGCCCTGGCCCGCCCAGCCGTGCTGGCCGGCCTCGGTGGGCCGCTGGCGCTCGGGCATCGGACGCCGGGCACCGGGCATGTTCGGAGCCTGCTGACCACCCTGCGGGCCGCCCTGCGGAGCCTGCTGGCCGCCCTGGGGGCCCTGCGGACCGCGGCGGGGCATCCCGCCCTGCGGGGCCTGGCCACCCGGACCGCCCTGGACGCCCGGGGCGCCGGAGGCACCCGGGACCCGGCGCGGGGGCAGGCCCTGCGCGGGGTTCTCGCGCAGCGACTGGCCGACCTCGCGGGTCGGCAGGCCGCCGGCCGGACGCTCGCCCTGCGGCGCCTGGGCACCGCCCTGCGGGGCGAACAGGTCGCCACCGCGCGGGGCGCCGGCCGGGCCGGACGAACCGCCCTGCGGGGCGAAGAGGTTGCCGCCACCCTGCGGAGCGCCGCCCTGCGGGCCCTGGCCCAGCTGCGGACGGCCGCCCGGGGCACCGCCCGCGGTCTGGCCGAGCGCGGCGGCCGGACGGCCACCGGACAGGCCGGCCGCCAGGTCGCCACCGGGACGTCCCTGCTGGCGCGGGGTCGGACCGACGCCGCGCTGCGGACCCTTCGGGCCCTGGCCGGGACGGCCGCCACGGCGGTCGGCGGTGTTGGTGACGTCGACCGGCAGCATGACCAGCGCGGTGGTGCCACCGGAGTCGGACGGGCGGAGCTGGATCCGGATGCCGTGTCGCAGGGACAGGCGGCCGACCACGAACAGACCCATGCGGCGGGAGACCGACACGTCCACGACCGGCGGGTTGGCCAGGCGCTCGTTGATGTCCGCCAGGTCGTCGGGGGAGAGGCCGATGCCGGTGTCGTGGATCTCGATCAGCACCCGGCCGTCCGGCAGGGCGTGGCCGGTGACCCGGACGCGGGTCTGCGGGCTGGAGAACGAGGTGGCGTTCTCCAGCAGCTCGGCGAGCAGGTGGACGAGGTCGTTGACGACGCGGCCGGCGACCTCGGCCGACGGCACGGAAGCCAGCTCGATGCGCTCGTACTGCTCCACCTCGGAGGCGGCGGCGCGGAGCACGTCGACCAGCGGGACCGGGCGGGTCCAGCGACGGCCCGGGTCCTCACCGGCGAGGACGAGGAGGTTTTCACCGTTGCGGCGCATGCGGGTCGCGAGGTGGTCGAGCTTGAACAGCGAGGCCAGCTGGTCCGGGTCGGCCTCGCGGCTCTCCAGCTCGGAGATCAGCGACAGCTGGCGCTGGATGAGGCCCTGGCTGCGGCGCGAGAGGTTGGTGAACATCGCGTTGATGTTGCCTCGCAGCAGCGCCTGCTCGGCGGCGAGGCGGACGGCCTCGCGGTGCACCATGTCGAACGCGTGGGCCACGTGGCCGATCTCGTCCGCGGAGTCGACGCCGACGGGCTCGACGGTGACGTCGACGTCGTGCGGGTCGCTCTCGGAGAGGGTCTTGACCAGCTCGGGGAGGCGGCGCTCGGCGACGTCCTCGGCCGCGGTCTGCAGTCGGGTCAGCGAGCGCACCATCGAGCGGGCCACCAGGGCGGCACCGGCGATGGCCACGATCAGCACCAGTGCGACCAGCGCGGCGTTGATCAGCGACTCGGTGTCGGCGTCGGACTGCAGCTGCTGGGCCTTGCCGTCCAGGTCGTCGAGGAGCGAGGTCTCGATCGACCGCTCGGCGATGATCTTGGCGCTGGCGTCGTCGTACCAGTTCTTGTAGGACCGGCTGTCGGCCTGGCGGATGCCGTTGGTGGTGAGGACGGCCTTGCTGAACCGGTCCGCGTCGGCGATCACCTGGTTCAGGCTGAGCTTGGAGAGCTTGGCGCGGGCCGCGGCCTCACCGTAGATCGCGGAGAAGTTGGCGCGGGCGTTGTCCTCGGTGTTCTGCAGCCGGATGCCGAAGGTCTCGTCCGATGCGGAGAACGAGGCGCCCTGCGGGTTGGCGAGCGCGGCGCTGATCAGCGCGCGCTGCATCGAGGAGGCCTCCTTGGCCAGCGAGAACTGCTGCAGCGCCCGGGTGATCTTGATCAGCTCGGTGGAGTTCGAGGTGATCGCGATGTCCTGGGTGATGCCGACCAGGTCCTTGATGATCACGTCGTAGCTGGTGATCGTGGCCTGGATGTTCTCGGCCTGCTTGTACGCGCTGTTGCGCGCGTCGGTCAGCTGGTTGAGGTCCTTGCGGACCTGCAGCAGCAGGGTCTTCGAGCCGGCCTGGTCGAGGTCGTCGAACTTGTCCGCGCTGGCCGCGAAGGCCTTGCTCAGCGCGTTGGTGTTCTTGTACGCCTCGGCGACCTCGGGGTCGTCGTGGCCGACGCCGGCGGTGAGCGGGCCGGCGCTGATGTCGCGCTCGGTCTGCAGGGCGTCCGCGAGCGCGGTCGCCCGGCGGGCCAGGTCGGCGAGGTCGCTCATCTGGGCGAGCTGACGGGAGTTCTCCATCGAGCTCTGCACGCGCAGGCCGCCGAAGGCGAGCGCCACCACCACGGGGAGCAGCAGCAGCGCGATCAGGCGCGTCCGGATTCGCCAGTTGCGCATGGCGAACCGGCTCATGCCGGTGGCGCGGCGGCGGTTGAGCGTGCCGCGCAGGCGCGAGCGGCGACTGACCTTCTCGGCGTCGCTCTCCTCGGCGGAGCCGGCACCGGCCTCGATGGTGGGCTCGGTGGTACCGCCGAAGGGTCGGTCGCCTGGACCCGTGTTCGGCGCTGCCTGGTGGGGGCCTGCCATGGGCTCCCGCGACTCCGGGTCACCCGCGGCGCCGCTGCCCCTCTTGAAACGTCCCTGCACTGGCGTCGCAACCTCTGGACCGGGCGCCCCTCCCCCTGCTCGGGGGTAGGGCGGTGTCGAGTTTTTCCGTCGCATTCCAGCACAGCGGGAGAAGTCCAACAAGGGCGGTTACGAGTCCGTGTCCTGGGCTACCCACTGCGTGCACCGTCTCACTGACTGTGCGGCTCCGGACCGGTAATACCGCTCTTTTCGGACACTCGCCGGATACATGCCAAGTCATCCGTTGATCGACTTCTGTGGAGAATGTCCGAGATGAGATGAATGCCGGAAATCGACAGCGACCCGAATTGCCCGTCCACGGCCAATTCCAACCACAATTGTGAGCAAAGTCACAGACAAATGTGTAGCTTTGGTCACGGCGGCTGTGGAATGCGATCTCTAACCTGGCAGGGTTGCGATGAGCCTGCCCAGCGGCCGGCCACCGCAAAAGTCCGACCACTCACGAAACCCAAGGTGTGACGCAATGTCCGAGACCCAGCAGGCCACTCGCTCCACGCTGAGCAGCGGTTCCACGGCCAACCCGCGCCGCACGACCCTGGCCTCCGTCGCGGACTTCAGCCGCCTCCCCGGCTTCGTGGCCTCCCAGGAGCCCCGCGAGTACGCCGTCGAGCTGCCCGGCAACACCGCCAACCCGCGCCGCAGCCAGCTGCGGGTCGCCCCCGCGCCCCGCGTCCCCCAGGACTGAGCTGCGGCAATATCGGCAGCGGTACCGATCCGCGGCCACTAACCTGGACAGCGCGAGCCGGGCCCGGGACTGCGGGCTCGGCCACCGTCCGGGAGCGTCCGGGCGGCCGACGAACCGAGAGGTTGCAGGGCAGTGCGTATTGCCAGGTTCTCCGTCCGGGAAGGGAGCCCTGCAGCGGGCTCCGTCTCCTTCGGCGTGGTCGAGGGGGAGGTGAACGAGCCCGACTCGATGGTGGTGCACGCCTTGGCCGGCCACCCCTTCGGCCCCCAGCAGCTGACCGGCGAGAGCTTCCGTCTCCAGGACGTGCGCCTGCTCTCCCCGATGCTGCCCAGCAAGATCGTCGCGGTGGGCCGCAACTACGCGGCGCACGCCGCGGAGCTGGGCAACGAGGTCCCGGCCGTGCCGCTGACCTTCTTCAAGCCCTCCACCGCCGTCATCGGCCCCACCGAGTCGATCGCCTACCCGCCGTTCTCCTCGGACGTGCAGCACGAGGCCGAGCTCGCCGTGGTGATCGGCCGGATGTGCCGCGAGGTGCCGCTGGAGCGGGTGCCCGAGGTGATCTTCGGCTACACCTGCGCCAACGACGTCACCGCGCGCGACGTGCAGCAGCGCGAGGGCCAGTGGGCCCGCGCCAAGGGCTTCGACACCTCCTGCCCGATCGGCCCGTGGATCGAGACCGACCTCGACCCGGACGACCTCGCCGTGACCTGCACGGTCAACGGCGAGCTCCGCCAGGCCGGCCGGACCTCCCAGATGGTCCGTTCGGTGGCCGAGCTGATCGTCCACATCTCCGAGGCGATGACCCTGCTCCCGGGCGACATCGTCCTGACCGGCACCCCCGCGGGTGTCGGCCCCCTCAACGTCGGCGACGAGGTCGCCGTCTCCGTCGAAGGCATCGGCACTCTCGCCAACAAGGTGATCAAGCGTGGCTAACAACCCTGACGTCCGGGTCCGTTTCTGTCCCTCCCCGACCGGCAACCCGCACGTGGGTCTGGTCCGCACCGCCCTGTTCAACTGGGCGTACGCGCGCCACCACGGCGGCACCCTGGTCTTCCGGATCGAGGACACCGACGCGGCCCGCGACTCCGAGGAGTCGTACGACCAGCTGCTCGACGCGATGCGCTGGCTCGGCTTCGACTGGGACGAGGGCCCCGAGGTCGGCGGCCCGCACGCGCCGTACCGGCAGTCGCAGCGGATGGACATCTACGCGGACGTCGCGCAGAAGCTGCTGGCCGCCGGCCACGCGTACCGCTGCTACTGCTCCACCGAGGAGCTGGACGCCCGCCGCGAGGCCGCCCGCGCGGCCGGCAAGCCGTCCGGATACGACGGCCACTGCCGCGAGTTGAGCGACGATCAGGTCGCCGTGTACGAGCAGGAGGGGCGGCAGCCGATCGTCCGCTTCCGGATGCCCGACGCCCCGATCTCCTTCGACGACCTGGTCCGCGGCCCGATCACCTTCGACCCCAAGGACGTGCCGGACTACGGCATCGTCCGGGCCAACGGCGCACCGCTGTACACCCTGGTGAACCCGGTCGACGACGCGCTGATGGAGATCACCCACGTGCTCCGCGGCGAGGACCTGCTCTCCTCGACGCCCCGTCAGATCGCCCTGTACGCCGCCCTCGCCGAGGTCGGCGTCGGCAACGGCACCACCCCGCGCTTCGGCCACCTGCCGTACGTGATGGGCGAGGGCAACAAGAAGCTCTCCAAGCGCGACCCGCAGGCCTCGCTCAACCTGTACCGCGAGCGCGGCTTCCTGCCCGAGGGCCTGCTCAACTACCTGGCCCTGCTGGGCTGGTCGCTCGCCGAGGACCGCGACATCTTCGACACCGACGAGATGGTCGCCGCCTTCGACATCGACGACGTCAACGGCAACCCGGCCCGCTTCGACCTGAAGAAGTGCGAGCACATCAACGCCGAGCACCTGCGCCGCCTCGCGCCGGAGGAGTTCGTCCGGCGCCTGGTGCCGTACCTGCAGGCCCCCGGCCTGCTGCCGGCCGAGCCCACCGCCGCCCAGCTCGACCTGCTGGCGAAGGTGGCGCCGCTCACCCAGGAGCGGATGGTCGTGCTCAGCGAGATCGTCAACATGGCCGGCTTCCTGTTCGTCGCCCCGGCCGACTTCGCGGTCGACCCGGAGGACGCCGCCAAGGTGTTGACCGCGGACGCCGCCCCGGTGCTGGAGGCCTCCATCAAGGCCCTGGAGGGCCTGGCGGACTACACCCCGGACCCGATCCAGGCCGCGCTGCGCGAGGCCCTGGTGGAGGGCCTGGGCATCAAGCCCAAGTTCGCCTTCACCCCGCTGCGGGTGGCGGTCACCGGCCGCCGGGTCTCCCCGCCGCTGTTCGAGTCGATGGAGCTGCTCGGCCGCGAGGAGACGCTGCGCCGTCTGCGCGCCGCGCTGGAGCTGGTCCCGGCCTCCTGACGGCCGCCCGCGGTGGCTGCGGGCCCGGTCGCTGACCAGGCCCGCAGCCACCCGGGGCCCTGCCTGCGGTTATCGATTTTGGAGCGGGGCCGCGCGTCGGGTAATGTTCTTTCTGCGCCGCCCGGTCCGGGAGGCGCAAGACACCGAGGAAGACCCCGCAAGGGGGTTGAACTCTGGTGGGGTATGGTGTAATTGGCAGCACGACTGATTCTGGTTCAGTTAGTCTAGGTTCGAGTCCTGGTACCCCAGCGCAGCACCCAGTGTGACGCAAGCCCCCGTTGTGTAGCGGCCTAGCACGCCGCCCTCTCAAGGCGGTAGCGCCGGTTCGAATCCGGTCGGGGGTACGCAATCTCAACAATTGCAAAATGATGAGCAAGCCCCCGTTGTGTAGCGGCCTAGCACGCCGCCCTCTCAAGGCGGTAGCGCCGGTTCGAATCCGGTCGGGGGTACTCATCAAGGCCCCCGTTGTGTAGCGGCCTAGCACGCCGCCCTCTCAAGGCGGTAGCGCCGGTTCGAATCCGGTCGGGGGTACTTTTGGGGTATGGTGTAATTGGCAGCACGAGTGATTCTGGTTCATTTAGTCTAGGTTCGAGTCCTGGTACCCCAGCCAGAAATCCGAGAAGCTCCGGCGAAAAGCCGGGGCTTTTTTTGCATTTCCGGCCCATCGGGGGGGCGCGGACCGCGCGGGCCGGGGCGCGCGGGCCGGGGCACGCGGAAGGGCCCGCCCCTCGGGGGCGGGCCCTCGCGCGTGGCTCAGCCGCGGCGCAGTGCCTCGGTGAGGCGGTTGGCGGCCTCGATGATGGCCTGGGCGTGCAGCCGGCCGGGGTGGCGGGTCAGGCGCTCGATCGGGCCGGACACCGACACGGCGGCCACCACCCGGTTGGAGGGGCCGCGGACGGGCGCGGAGACGGACGCCACGCCCGGCTCCCGCTCGCCGATCGACTGGGCCCAGCCGCGCCGCCGGACGCCGCTCAGCGCGGTGGCGGTGAAGCGGGCGCCCTGGAGGCCGCGGTGCAGGCGCTCGGGCTCCTCCCAGGCCAGCAGGACCTGGGCGGCGGAGCCGGCCTTCATCGGCAGCGTGGAGCCGACCGGCACGGTGTCCCGCAGGCCCGAGAGGCGCTCGGCGGCGGCCACGCAGATCCGCATCTCGCCCTGCCGGCGGTAGAGCTGGGCGCTCTCGCCGGTGACGTCGCGCAGGTGCGTGAGCACCGGGCCGGCGGCGGCCAGCAGCCGGTCCTCGCCGGCCGCGGCCGAGAGCTCGGCGAGTCGGGGGCCGAGGATGAACCGGCCCTGCATGTCCCTGGTGACCAGGCGGTGGTGTTCGAGAGCGACGGCGAGCCGGTGGGCCGTGGGCCGCGCCAGACCGGTGGCGGCGACCAGCCCCGCCAACGTGGCGGGGCCCGACTCCAGTGCGCTGAGCACCAGAGCGGCCTTGTCGAGAACGCCGACGCCGCTAGTGTTGTCCATGCTCCGATACTGCAGTCTCAGTCCGCGAGACGCAAGTTCAATCTTCCGAGAAAAGCGCCACTCTTGATGCAGCAGCCCGGAAGACACCCAGGATGGACCCTTACCAGGCTGTCCACATCCTGGACAACAGAGACGAGCGGCCGGCAACGCGGCCGGCTGGAGGGATTCCGATGGGACGGACACTGGCAGAGAAGGTCTGGGACGACCACGTCGTCAGGCGCGCCGAGGGCGAGCCCGACCTGCTCTACATCGACCTGCACCTGCTGCACGAGGTGACCAGCCCGCAGGCGTTCGACGGCCTCCGTCTGGCCGGCCGGAAGGTCCGCCGGACCGATCTGACGATCGCGACCGAGGACCACAACACCCCGACCCTGGACATCGACAAGCCGATCGCCGACCCGGTCTCCCGGGTCCAGCTGGAGACGCTGCGCAGGAACGCCGAGGAGTTCGGCGTGCGCATCCACTCGCTGGGCGACGTCGAGCAGGGCGTGGTCCACGTGGTCGGCCCGCAGCTGGGTCTGACCCAGCCCGGCACCACCGTGGTCTGCGGCGACTCCCACACCTCCACCCACGGCGCCTTCGGCGCACTGGCGTTCGGCATCGGCACCAGCCAGGTCGAGCACGTGCTGGCCACCCAGACGCTGCCGCTGGCCCCGTTCAAGACCATGGCCATCACGGTCGAGGGCGAGCTGCCCGAGGGCGTCACCGCCAAGGACCTGATCCTGGCCATCATCACCAAGATCGGCACCGGCGGCGGCCAGGGCTACGTCCTGGAGTACCGCGGCTCGGCGATCCGCAGCCTCTCCATGGAGGCCCGGATGACCATCTGCAACATGTCCATCGAGGCGGGTGCCCGGGCCGGCATGATCGCCCCGGACCGGACCACCTTCGACTACCTCGAGGGCCGTCCGCACGCCCCCCAGGGCGAGGACTGGGACGCCGCCGTCGCGTACTGGAGCACCCTGACCACCGACGAGGACGCGGTCTTCGACGCCGAGGTCTTCATCGACGCGAACGAGCTGACCCCGTTCGTCACCTGGGGCACCAACCCCGGCCAGGGCGCGCCGCTGGGCGCCAACGTGCCGAGCCCCGAGGACTTCGAGGACCCGCAGGAGAAGATCGCCGCGGAGAACGCCCTCAAGTACATGGGCCTGGAGGCCGGCACCCCGCTGCGCGAGGTCAAGGTCGACGCCGTCTTCGTCGGCTCCTGCACCAACGGCCGGATCGAGGACCTGCGCGCCGCCGCAGCGATCCTGGAGGGCCGGCAGATCGCCGAGGGCCTGCGGATGCTGGTCGTCCCCGGCTCGGTGCGGGTCGCCCTGCAGGCCGTCGAGGAGGGCCTGGACAAGGTCTTCACCGCCGCGGGTGCCGAGTGGCGCCACGCCGGCTGCTCGATGTGCCTGGGCATGAACCCGGACCAGCTCGCCCCGGGCGAGCGCTGCGCCTCGACCTCGAACCGCAACTTCGAGGGCCGCCAGGGCAAGGGTGGCCGCACCCACCTGGTCTCCCCCCAGGTGGCCGCCGCCACCGCGCTGGTGGGCCGTCTGGCCGCACCGTCCGACCTGACCGACCGCGTCGCCGTGGAGGCCTGAGCCATGGAGAAGTTCACCACCCACACCGGCCGCGCCGTCCCGCTGCGCCGCTCGAACGTGGACACCGACCAGATCATCCCGGCGCACTGGCTGAAGAAGGTCACCCGCTCCGGCTTCGAGGACGGCCTGTTCGAGGCCTGGCGCAAGGACGAGGACTTCGTCCTCAACCGCCCCGAGCGGCAGGGCGCCAGCGTGCTGGTGACCGGCCCCGAGTTCGGCACCGGCTCCTCCCGCGAGCACGCCGTCTGGGCGCTGCAGAACTACGGCTTCCAGGCGGTCATCTCCTCCCGCTTCGCCGACATCTTCCGCGGCAACTCGCTGAAGAACGGCCTGCTGACGGTCCTCCTCCCGCAGGAGACCGTGGAGGCGCTGTGGGCGCTGATCGAGGCGGACCCGACCGCCGAGATCACCGTCGACCTGGAGGCCCGCGAGGTGCGCGCCGAGGGCATCACGGCCTCGTTCGAACTGGACGACAACGTCCGCTGGCGCCTGCTGAACGGCCTGGACGACATCTCCATCACCCTTCAGAACGAGGGCGACATCGCGGCGTTCGAAGGCACCCGGCCCGCGTTCAAGCCGCGTACTCTGCCGGCCGCCTGAGTGGCGACCGAGTAGCACCTTTCTGACGCAGCGACGGAAGACCCGCCCCCACCCCGGGGGCGGGTCTTCCGCGTTGAGTGCGCGTAATCAACCCGCATCAACCCGCTGAAAGCCGCCCTGGTGTAGTGCAACTCGCAACAGATGGCACAATCGTTGCGTGCACCGGAACCCCGAACCTCCGTACCCGGGTGGCGAACCCGCGTCACCGGAGGGGACGGACGGTGCTACCGACTCGGAAGTCACCGCGCTCTACGCGCTGGTGGCCGAGCGGTTGAAGCAAGCCCATGCCCGCGTTCATGCGCTGAACGTGTCAACGGACGCAAAGACCGCTCTCACCCGTCAACTGCTCATCGTCACCGAGACCGCCAAGCGTGATCTCCCGGAGGCGGCGCGGCGGTTGAGTCGCTTTGTGCAGGACCTCGACGAGGGGCGCATCCCGCCCACCTGAGGTCGCCGATGCGCAAATTCGTTGCGACACTAGGGTGATTCACGCGTTTGGTAATTGAAAGTCCGCACATACATACCTAACGTGCGAAATGAACGGATGGATTCATCCGGCGCCCGTTTCCGAAGGGGAAGACGTGAACAAGGCTCAGCTTGTCGAAGCGGTGGCCGAGCAGCTGGGCGGTCGCAAGGCTGCCGCAGAGGCCGTCGACGCAGTGCTCGACACCATGGTGCGTGCCGTCGTGGCGGGTGACCGCGTGTCGGTCACCGGTTTCGGCACCTTCGAGAAGGTGGAGCGCTCGGCGCGCTTCGCCCGCAACCCGCAGACCGGCGAGCGGGTGAAGGTCAAGAAGACCTCCGTGCCGCGGTTCCGTCCGGGTCAGGGCTTCAAGGACCTCGTCTCCGGCAGCAAGAAGCTGCCGAAGGAGGGCCCCTCCGTGAAGAAGGCGCCCAAGGGCTCGCTCACCCCGGGCAAGTCCGGTGTCGCCGCCACCCCCGCCGCCAAGCGTGCCGCCACCAAGCGCGCCGCGGCCGCCGCCGCCGCCCCGGCCACCAAGAAGGCCGCCGCCGCGAAGAAGACCACCACCGCCACCGCCGCGAAGAAGGCGACCGCGGTCAAGAAGACCACGGCCACCAAGACCACCGCCGCGAAGACGACCGCTGCGAAGACGACCGCCGCGAAGACCACGGCGGCCAAGACCACCGCGGCCAAGACCGCCGCGGCGAAGAAGGCCGCTCCGGCCAAGACCGCCGCCGCCGCCAAGAAGGCCGCTCCGGCGAAGAAGGCCGCGACCACCGCGAAGAAGACCGCTCCGGCGAAGAAGACCGCCACGCGCAAGACCGCCGCGCGCAAGTCGACCGCCAAGTAGTCGCCCCGACGGCCGGTCAGGCCGTCAACAGCTGCGGCGGCCCACCCCGGTGCAATACCGGGGCGGGCCGCCGCAGCTGTCTGCTGTTCAGGAGAATTCGCCGACCGGGAGCTCGTAGACGATTTCCCAGCGGGAATCCGGAACGACCAGATCGGCGGTCTCCACCGCGCGGCCGGCGTCGTCGTAGTGCGTCCGCTCGATGACGGTGACCAGATCACCCGCCGAAATGCCGAGCAGCAGAGCCTGCTCCACGGTCGCGCGCGCCGGGCGCGGACGCTCCACCACCCGCACCACGCGTACGCCGATCGAGTCCATCCGCTTCAGCACGCCGCGCCCCGAACCGATCGGGTTCCGCTCCGGCAGCAGCACCGGCTGGCCGCGGGTGATGGCCATCGGCTCCCAGCTGTCGGCGAGTTGGACCGGTCGGCGGTCGGCGAAGAACTCGTACCGGGTGCGCACGGTGGGCTCGCCCGGCGCGATGCCCAGCCGCTCGGCGATGTGCTCGGGCGCCGGCTCGCGGGCGAAGGAGTGCGAGTCGTAGCTGTCCGGCTTCAGCTCGTTCGGGAAGGACGAGCCCAGGCGCGAGCGGACCATCGTGCGGTGCTCCGGCGGCTGCCGGACGTACGTCCCCGAGCCGGCCCGGCCCTCCAACAGGTTCTGCTCGATGAGGAGTTCCTGCGCGCGCTGCAGCACGTTCGGCCCCACGCCGTAGTCCTGGGCCAGCCGGGCCCGGGACGGCAGCCGCTCACCGACCGACCACTCGCCGGCCGCGATGCGGCGGCGCAGGTCCTCGGCGATCCGCTGGTACGGGGGCTCCTGCGACGGCATCTGGCTCTCCCGGCGGCAGCTGACGGGTGATACGAGGTTGACAATCTAATGCATCAGGTGGAATCTAATGCGTTAGATTCACTTTGCGTGACCAGCTGCTCTCGGGGAGAGGCGTTGCGTGCGAACCACCAGGGCGTTTGACCTCGCCGCCCGCCTGGCGACCGCGACCGGTGGCCGGGCACGCATCCGCCGCCTTCCCGGTGGCGGCTTCCGGGTGGAGGCCGAACTGCCCGCGGAGCTCGACCGGGACGCCCACCTGGAGATGCTGGCCGCGCTGTCCTCGGCCGACCGCTTCGGCCACCAGTACATCGCCACGGTCCACCTGGTGTGGGCCGAACTCGACGAGGAGTCAGTGCAATGAACGCCACCGCGCCCGCGCCCAAGGGGTACACCGTCTCGATCGAGGACATCACCGAGCCGGCCACCTTCACCCGGCTCCCGGACGCGCTCGACGCGCTCTGGCAGTCGCTCCGCGTCCTCCCGCTCGGGTGGACCCAGTACGAGGCCTACCGCTACTTCTTCGGGCCGGGCGCCGTCGAACGCGTCGAGACCTTCCTCGCCCGCGACGGCCGACTCACCCTCAGCTTCCACATGGCCGGCCGCGCCCACGCGATCCGTCTCGACACCTGACCCCCGAGCGCACGACGAACCCCCCACTCCCGGCAGGACGCGCCCCCTGGCCGGGATTTCGCCTGTCCGGACCTGATGCGCCTCCGGCGGACCGGCCGTTGCCGCCTTCGGCGGGGGCCGCGCAGCGGTAAGGACTTGGCGGGTCGCCCGGGCGCAATTCGCCTTCGGCGGCTCGGCGTTGCCGGGGGAGTCCGCCTCCGGCGGGGCCGCGTGGCGGTGGGCCGGCGGCCGGCAGGGTCCGCCCCCGGCGGGGATTCCGGTCGCCCGGACGCGATTCGCCTCCGGCGGGGCCGCGAAGCGGTAAGGACTTGGCCGGTCGCCCGGACGCGATTCGCCTTCGGCGGGCCGGTGTTGCCGGGGGAGCCCGCCTCCGGCGGGGTGCGCCGGCGGTGGGGTTTCGACTGCCTGCGGGGCTGCGGGGCTGCGGGGCCTGGTGGCCGGTCAGGCGTCGGCGGGGTCGGGGAAGGTCTGGAGGGTGATGAAGACGACGCGGCGGGCGTCGCCGCTGCCCTCGGTGCGGATGCGGACGCGCTGGCCGGGGCGGAGCAGTCGCAGGCCGCCGGCGTCGAAGGCGGCGGCGTCGAACGGGACGGGGGTGCCGTCGTCGAGGAGGACGGAACCGGTCCGGGTCGCCGGGTCGAAGGTGAAGGAGGTGGCCTGCATGCAGGCAGCATAGCGAGCCCGGTCAGTGGAGCAGGGCGGCCGTGTGCGGGCCGACGCCGAGGGCGAGGGCCTCGGCGAGGTCGGCGGGGGTGTCGACGTCCCGGCGGACGGACGGTACGTCGGCGACGGCGAGTTCGCGGGCGCCGCCGCTCGCGTGGTCGCGCCGCGAGGTCGGCCCGAACGCGGGGGAGAGCGGCGCCCCGGGCCGGCAGGCGAGCAGGACGGTGCCGGTGCCGGGTGCGTCGGGCAGGAAGGCGCGGCCGACGGCCGGCACCGCGCCGAGCACCCGGCCGAGTTCGCCGGCCCGCAGGGCGGGCAGGTCGGCGGAGAGGGTGGCGACCGGCGCGTGCGGGTCGCTCTCGCGTGCCCGCCGCACGCCGTGCGCGAGGGCGGGGTTGAGTCCGCCGCCGGGTTCGTCGGCGACGACGGTGGCGCCGAGCGCGGTGAGCCGGCGGCCGGCGGCGGGGTCGCGGGTGACCACCAGGACGCGGTGGACCTCGCGGCAGGCGAGGGCGGCGGTGACGGTGTCCAGGGCGAAGGCGAGCGCGAGGTCCGGCCGCCGTGCGCCGGGGAATCCGGCGAGCCGGCTCTTGGCGAGTTCCAGCCGCTTCACGGGCAGCACCAGGGACCAGCCGGCGCCGCCACCGGACGGTCCGGGCGGGACGGGCGCGACGGGGCGTACGGTGTCCTCTGTCATCGGCGTCAATTCTGGCGCCGGTGCCAATGCGCAGGCCAACCCCGTCGGGCCCCGGCGGTGCGTGTGCCTGATCACTCGCGCCGGGCCACCGGCGGGGGCTGCTCGACAGCCGGTCCGCCCACGGGCGAGACTGGTCGCCGCTCGGAGCCGAGACCGGCCCAGGTGAGGACAGACCGCGGCACCCCGGGTGCCGCACCGGATGAGGAGGAGCTGGGGTGGCGCGCCGCTCTAACGCCAGGTTCGGCAATCCCGACTACGGGATCTGGTACCGCTTCGCGGCCGTGCTCGTGAAGCCGGTGACCCTCGCCCTGGCGACGCGGGACTGGCGCGGCTGGGAGCACCTGCCCGAGAAGGGCGGGTTCATCGCCGCGGTGAACCACAACTCGGTCATCGACCCGGTGTTCTACGCGCACTGGCAGTACAACAGCGGCCGCCCGCCGCGGATCCTCGGCAAGTCCTCGCTGTTCTCGATCCCGTTCATCGGGTTCATGCTGCGCAAGACCGGCCAGATCCCGGTGTTCCGGGAGTCGACGGACGCCGCCGAGGCGTTCCGCGCCGCGATCGAGGCGATCGACAACGGCCAGTGCGTGCAGTTCTACCCGGAGGGCACGCTGACCCGGGACCCGGAGCTGTGGCCGATGACCGGCAAGAGCGGCGCCGCCCGGGTCGCGCTGATGACCGGCGCGCCGGTGATCCCGGTGGCGCACTGGGGCGCGCACGAGATCATCCCGCCTTACGGGCGCGGCGGCGGTGCCAAGTACCGGCCGTTCCCGCGGCACAAGGTGATCGTGTCGGCGGGCCCGGCGGTCGACCTGTCCAAGTACCAGGGGCAGGAGATCACCGCGCAGGTGCTGCGGGACGCCACGGACGACATCCTGGCGGCGATCACCGAGGTGCTGGAGGGGATCCGCGGGGAGAAGGCGCCCGCCGAGCGGTACGACATGCGCAGGGCGGCCCGGGAACGGGCGGCCGCGGCGGAGGCGAAGAAGGACCGGGCGGAGGGCGGCCGATGACCCGCTGCGCCGTGATGGGCACCGGCTCCTGGGGCACCGCGTTCGCGATGATCCTGGCCGACGCCGGCTGCGAGGTGGTCCTGTGGGGCCGCCGCAAGGAACTGGTCGACGCGATCGACCGGGACCACGTCAACCCGGACTACCTGCCGAACCTGCGGCTGCCGGAGTCGATCCGGGCCACCACCGACCCGGCCGAGGCGCTGGCCGGCGCGGACTTCGCGGTGCTCTCGGTGCCGTCCCAGACGCTGCGCGACAACCTCGCGCACTGGGCGCCGCTGCTGGGCCCCGAGACCGTGCTGGTCTCGCTGATGAAGGGCATCGAGCTCGGCACCGCGAAGCGGATGAGCGAGGTCGTCCAGGAGGTCGCCGGGGTCGGCCCGGAGCGGGTCGCGGTGGTCTCCGGACCCAACCTGGCCGGCGAGATCGCCAACCGGCAGCCCGCCGCCACCGTGGTCGCGTGCACCGACGAGGCGGTCGCCAAGCGCTTCCAGACCGCCTGCCACACCCCGTACTTCCGCCCGTACACCAACACCGACGTGATCGGCTGCGAGCTCGGCGGCGCGGTGAAGAACGTGATCGGCCTGGCGGTCGGCATGGCCAACGGCATGGGCCTGGGCGACAACACCAAGGCCACCCTGATCACCCGCGGCCTGGCCGAGACCACCCGGCTGGGACTGGCGCTCGGTGCCGACGCGCACACCTTCGCGGGCCTGGCCGGCATGGGCGACCTGGTGGCCACCTGCTCCTCGCCGCTGTCGCGCAACAACACCTTCGGCACCAATCTCGGCCGCGGCATGACGCTGGCCGAGACGATCGCCGCAACCAGCCAGACCGCGGAGGGCGTCAAGTCCTGCGAGTCGGTGCTCGACCTGGCCCGGCGCAACGGCGTCGACATGCCGATCGTCGAGGCCGTGGTCGACGTCGTGCACAACGGCCGGCCCACCCAGGAGGTGCTCAAGGGCCTCATGGCCCGTTCGGCCAAGCCGGAGCGCCGGTGACCGAAAACGGACGGTAGTCTCAAAAGCGATATGAGCATCGAACAGACCTCCCCGAACCACGCGGCCAAGCCGCGCGTCGCGATCGTCTTCGGCGGCCGCAGCTCGGAGCACGGCATCTCGGTCTCCACGGCCGGCAGCGTGCTCAAGGCGATCGACCGGAGCAAGTACGAGGTGCTGCCGATCGGCATCACCCACGAGGGCCGCTGGGCGCTGGTCGCCGACGCGCCGGCCCGGATGTCCATCACCGACGGCCGGCTGCCGGACGTCGACCAGGTCGCCGAGTCGACCGAGGGCCAGGTCGCGCTGCCGGGCAGCCCGGCCAGCCGCGAGGTGGTCCTGAGCGAGCCGGGCGCCACCCCGAAGGTGCTCGGCGAGGTCGACGTGGTGCTGCCGCTGCTGCACGGCCCGTGGGGCGAGGACGGCACCATCCAGGGCCTGCTGGAGCTCTCCGGCGTCCCGTACGTCGGCTCCGGCGTGCTCGCCAGCGCGGTCGGCATGGACAAGGAGTTCACCAAGCGGGTCCTGGAGTCCAACGGGATCTTCGCCGGCAGCTACACGGTGATCAAGCCGCGCGAGTGGGAGAGCGAGGCCGGCCGCGCCGCCGCGCGCTCCCGCGTCGAGGCGCTCGGGCTGCCGCTGTTCGTCAAGCCCTGCCGGGCCGGCTCGTCCATCGGCATCACCAAGGTCAAGGACCTCGCCGACCTGGACGGGGCGATCGAGGAGGCCCGCCGGCACGACCCCAAGGTGATCGTCGAGCTGGGCGTCGAGGGCCGCGAGATCGAGTGCGCGGTGCTGGAGTTCGAGGACGGCCCGCGGGCCAGCGTCCCGGCCGAGATCCTGGTCGGCGGCGACTTCGAGTTCTACGACTTCGAGGCCAAGTACATCGACTCCTCCGAGGTCGAGATCCCGGCCAGGCTGTCGGAGGACGAGACGGCGGAGATCCGCCGGCAGGCCGTCGCCGCGTTCGAGGCGCTCGGCTGCGAGGGCCTCGCCCGGGTCGACTTCTTCCTGCTGAACGACGGCCGGTGGATGGTCAACGAGATCAACACCATGCCCGGCTTCACCCCCATCTCGGCGTACCCGAAGATGTGGGAGGCCAGCGGCCTGTCCTACAGCGAGCTGATCGACCGCCTGCTCGGTGCCGCGCTGCGCCGCTCCACCGGCCTGCGCTGACCCCCGCGCCCCTCGGTCCCCGCCGGCCTACAGGCCGGGGGGGACCGTCGCGGTGATGGCGTCGGTCAGCGAGTTCAGCGGGTCCAGCGGGCCCGGGTACGCGCCCTTCGGCACGTGGATCTCCACGTACGCCCGGCGCAGCGTGGTGACGAACCAGTACCCGCCCGCACCGTCCGGGCCCATGCCGAACTGCACGCCGTTGACCTCGGGGGACTGCTTCAGCGGGTCGTCGTCCAGGTAGTCGGGCCGCTCGATGCCGCAGCGCAGCACGGTGCGCGGCGAGCTGCCCCAGGCCGCCGTGTACGGGGAGGCGGGGGAGGGGTCCTGGCGCTCGTGGCCGAGCACCTTCGCGGGCAGTGCCCGGTCCAGCGCCTCGCACGCGGCCACCGCCGACGCGCGCGGCACCGGCGGCGCGACGTCCTCGGGCGAGGACCACGCGGTCGCCAGCAGGACCGTGCAGCCCAGCAGGGCGGCGGGGGGCGCGAGCCAGCGCACCGGCGCGGGCAGTCGGCTCAGAACGGATCGGACCACCCGCCGATGGTAACCGGGCCCTACAGCCGGACCACCGGACAGGTCAGCGTCCGCGTGATGCCCTCGACCTGCTGGACCTGTGCCACCACCAGCCGGCCCAGGTCGTCGATCGAGCCGGCCTCGGCGCGCACGATCACGTCGTACGGGCCGGTGACGTCCTCGGCGGTGACCACGCCCGGGATCTTGGTGATGGACTGCGCCACCGCGGTGGCCTTGCCCACCTCGGTCTGAATCAGGATGTACGCCTGTACCACGGAGACCTCCAGCGGCATGGGTGGGTGGACCGGCCAGCGGTCTGATCACCACGCTACCGCGCCCCACCCCGGGTAGGGGAGACATCTGCACGGGCACAGGGCGTACGCTGCGCGCGGGGGCGCGTGCGTCCAGGCACTGACTACTCGACACCGTTGGACCGGGAGGACGGCTGATGCAGGGGACCGTGGGCGAGCTCGGTGAGTTCGGCCTCATCCGGGAGCTGACCGCCCGGCTGCCGCTGACCCCGGCCGTCGACCTCGGGCCGGGCGACGACGCCGCCGTGGTGAAGGCCTCGGACGGCCGGGTGGTCGCCACCACCGACGTGCTGATCGAGGGTCGGCACTTCCGCCGGGACTGGTCCACCGCGTACGACGTGGGCCGCAAGTCCGCCGCGCAGAACCTCGCCGACGTGGCGGCGATGGGCGCGGTGCCCACCGCGATCCTGCTCGGCCTGGTCGCGCCCGCCGACCTGCCCACCACCTGGGCCACCGAGCTGATGGACGGGCTGCGCGACGAGTGCCAGGTGGCCGGCGCCACCGTGGTCGGCGGGGACGTGGTCCGCGGCGACACCATCACGCTGGCGATCACCGCGCTCGGCGACCTGCAGGGCCGGGCGCCGGTGGTGCGCAGCGGCGCGCAGGTCGGCGACGTGGTGGCGGTGACCGGCTGGCTGGGCTGGTCGGCCGCCGGGCTGACCGTGCTGCAGCGCGGCTTCCGCTCACCGCGCGCGTTCGTCGAGGCGCACCGCCGGCCCGAGCCGCCGTACCACGCGGGCCCCGCCGGGGCCGACCTCGGCGCCACCGCGATGGTGGACGTCAGCGACGGCCTGGTCGCCGACCTCGGCCACGTCGCCAAGGCCAGCGGGGTCGACATCGACCTGCACGCCGCCGACTTCGACGTGCCTGCCCAGATGGCGGACATCGGCCAGGCCGTGGGCGTGGATCCGCTTGTATGGGTGCTCTCCGGCGGGGAGGACCACGCGATCGTGGCGACCTTCCCGAAGACCGTCCAGCTGCCGGCCCGCTGGCGGGTGGTCGGCGAGGTGGTCCGGACCGCCAACCCCGCGCGCGGGGGCCGCGTCACCGTCGACGGCGCCCCCTGGGACCGCGCGGGCGGCTGGGACCACTTCGGCTCGGAGTAGCCCGGCTTGCGGTGGCGCGCTGAGGGGTCCCCGGACGGGCGGAGCGCGTAGTCTTGCGCTGTCGGACGGTCCGGTATGTCCGGGTCCGTCCGGATGTTCGGATCCAACTACTCGGGGGCCTGCGCCGCCCCAGGAGCGGGAGACCCAGCCACCATGCGAATCGGCGTCCTGACCAGCGGCGGTGACTGCCCGGGCCTCAACGCGGTGATCCGGTCCGTGGTGCACCGCGGCACCGACGTCCACGGCGACGAGATCATCGGCATCGAGGACGGCTTCCTCGGCCTGATCGAGGGCCGGGCCCGGCCGATCTCGCACGACGACGTGACCGGTCTGCTCACCCTGGGCGGCACCGTCCTCGGCTCGGCCCGGGTCCAGCGCGAGCGGATCCGCTGGGCCGTCGACAACGCCGCGGAGCTCGCCCGGGGCCTGGACATCGACGCGCTGATCGCGATCGGCGGCGAGGGCACGCTGACCGCGGCCAAGCTG
The DNA here is from genome assembly GCF_043200835.1 of Kitasatospora sp. NPDC048365. Taxonomy (NCBI): domain Bacteria; kingdom Bacillati; phylum Actinomycetota; class Actinomycetes; order Kitasatosporales; family Streptomycetaceae; genus Kitasatospora; species Kitasatospora sp. NPDC048365. The sequence goes on along the minus strand of NZ_JBICYJ010000036.1, from coordinate 72,486 downwards.
TTCAGCGACGCCGGACTGCCGGTCGTCGGCGTGCCGAAGACCATCGACAACGACATCGACGCCACCGACGTCACCTTCGGCTTCGACACCGCCGTGCACGTCGCCACCGAGGCGATCGACCGGCTCAAGACCACCGCCGAGTCCCACCAGCGGGTGATGGTGGTGGAGCTGATGGGCCGGCACACCGGCTGGATCACGCTGACCGCGGGCGTGGCCGGCGGCGCCCACGGCATCCTCATCCCGGAGAAGCCGTTCGACATCGAGGCGGTCGCCAGGATGGTCGAGGAGCGCTTCCGGCGCGGCAAGAAGTTCGCCATCATCGCGGTCGCCGAGGGCGCCAAGCCGGCGCCCGGCACGCTGCGCTTCGAGCACGGCCAGGTCGACCAGTACGGCCACCAGACCTTCGGCGGCATCGGCAACCGGCTCGCCCACGAGCTGGAGGACATCCTCGGCACGGAGGCCCGTCCGGTCATCCTCGGCCACACCCAGCGCGGCGGCACCCCCACCGCCCGCGACCGCGTCCTCGCCACCCGGTTCGGCTGGCACGCCGTCGAGGCCGTCCACAAGGGCGCCTTCGGCCACTTCACCGCGCTGCGCGGCAACAATGTCGAGCTGCTGCCGATCGCCGACGCGGTGGTGCAGCTGAAGACGGTGCCCGAGGACCGCTGGGCGGAATCCGAAGCCGTGCTGTAGCAGCGGCCCGGTAGGTTGGGCGCATGGTCTCCAGCGCTCCGCCCCGTGTCCTCACCGTCGCCGGCTCCGACAGCGGCGGCGGCGCCGGCATCCAGGCCGACCTCAAGGCGATGCTCGCCCTCGGCGTCCACGGGATGAGCGTGATCACCGCGGTCACCGCGCAGAACTCGCTCGGCGTCCAGGGCTACTGGGAACTGCCCGCCGAGGCCGTCCGCGCCCAGTTCCGCAGCGTCGTCGACGACATCGGCGTGCAGGCCGTGAAGACCGGCATGCTCGCCTCGATCGAGCTGGTCGAGACGGTGTCCGAGCTGCTCGCCGGCGTGGACGCGCCGGTCGTCGTCGACCCGGTCGGCGTCTCCAAGCACGGCGACGCGCTGCTCGCCGCCGAGGCCGTCGCGACCGTCCGCGAGCGGCTGCTGCCGGTCGCCACCCTCGCCACCCCCAACCTGCACGAGGTGACCCAGCTCACCGGCCGGGTGGTGGCGAGCGAGGCGCAGATGGCCGACGCGGCGAAGGCGCTGCTCGACCTCGGGCCGCGCTGGGTGCTGGTCAAGGGCGGCCACCTGGAGGGCGAGGCCGCCGACCTGCTGCTGGGCGCCGACGGCGAACAGCACTGGTACCGCGCGCCGCGCCACGACAACCGGCACACCCACGGCACCGGCTGCACCCTGGCCAGCTCGATCGCCGCGGAGCTCGCCAAGGGCGCCGACCTGCCGGACGCGGTCGCGGCCGCGAAGGCCTACATCACCGGCGCCATCGAGCACGGCTTCGCGCTCGGCGCCGGCATCGGCCCGGTCGACCACTTCTGGCGCGAGCGCTGAGGCGCCCGGGCGGCCCCGCCCCGGCGGGGCCGCGCACCGCACGGCACCGGAAAAACAGAGAGCCGACCCACCCGAGGGTGGATCGGCTTTCCGGAGGACCGGCTTACCGGTCTGCGCGTCAGCGCGAGACCTTACCGGCCTTGATGCACGAGGTGCAGACATTGAGCCGCTTCGGCGTACGCCCAATCACAGCGCGCACCGTCTGAATGTTGGGGTTCCAACGACGGGAGGTACGGCGGTGCGAGTGGGAGATGCTGTTGCCGAAGCCCGGCCCCTTGCCGCAGACGTCGCAGTTGGCAGCCACAGGAGTCACTCCAAGACTTCAGATCAGTTACTTTCGGAAAACCCCGGCTGAGCCCTCCGGACCACTCGCGTGGACCGGATCGGATCAAGGGGTGAGCCCGGGTTGTTCCAGGCAACCGTGAGAGCATACAACGGTTGCTCCCGCCCCACGAAACTACCACGCCCGGGGCCGTGATCGTCGGCGTACAAGCCGTCCTGCCAGCGCGGACGCGACTCCCGCACCGATAACCTGCCAGCATCGCCCCCGCCACCGCGTCCCGTCGCGTTCCCGTGGCGTTCACCCGGAGGAGACCTGGTGCTGGACACGCTCGACGCCATCGCCGTCCGCACCTGGTGCCGCCTGGCGCTGACCGCCCTCGGTCAGGCCCGCGAGGAGATCGACGCGCTCAACGTCTACCCGGTTCCGGACGGCGACACCGGCACCAACCTCTACCTGACCGTGGAGTCCGCCGCCGAGGCGCTGGACGCGGCGTTCGCCGGGCCCGAGCAGCCCGCGCTCGGACCGGCCGCCACCGCCGCCGCGCGCGGGGCGCTGATCGGGGCGCGCGGCAACTCCGGGGTGATCCTCGCGCAGTGGCTGCGCGGCTTCGCCGAGGTGCTGGCCGCGCACGGCGGCAGCCCCCAGGCGCTGCGCAAGGCACTGCTGCGGGCCGCCGAGGCGGCCTACCAGGCCGTCGCCGAACCGGTCGAGGGGACGCTGCTCACCGTCGCGGCCACCGCCGCGCGGACCGCGGACCGGCAGCAGGAAGGCCTGACCGCGGTGGCCGAGACCGCCTACCGGGCCGCCCGCGAGGCGCTGCTGCGCACCCCCGACCAGCTGGACGTGCTCGCCGAGGCCGGGGTGGTCGACGCCGGCGGGCGCGGACTGGTCGCGGTGCTCGGCGCGCTGGTCGACGCCGTCGCCGGCCAGACCCCGATGGGCCCGGTCGCCCTGCGGCAGGAGATCTCCGTCGCGCACGCCCCCGGCTGCGAGGGCCACGAGCGGCCGCCCGGCCCCGGGCACCCCGCCTTCGAGGTGATCTACCTGCTGGACGCGCCGGACCACGCGCTGCCCGTACTGCGCGAACGGCTCGCCGGGCTCGGCGACTCCCTGGTGATCGGCGGCGGCGACGGCCTGTGGAACGTCCACGTGCACGTGGACGACGCGGGCGCCGCCGTGGAGGCCGGCGTCGAGGCCGGCCGGCCGTACCGGATCCGGATCACGCACTTCGCCGAGGCGGCCGCCCGCGCCGGCGAGCGGGAGGAGACCGTCTCGCACGGCCGCGCCGTGCTCAGCGTGGTCTCCGGCACCGGCCTCGCCGAACTCTGCGCCCAGGCCGGCTCCGCCGTGCTGCCCGCCGACCCGGACCGGCCGCCGGCCAGCGCCGAACTCGCCGAGGCGGTCCGCCGCTGCGCCGCCCGCGAGGTGATCCTGCTGCTCAACGACCCCGAACTGCGGGCCGCCGCCGGGGCCGCCGCCGACCAGCTGCGCGAGGAGGGCCTGCGGATCGCCGTGCTGCCCACCCGCTCCCCGGTCCAGGGCCTGGCGGCGCTCGCCGTGCACGACGCCACCCGGCGCTTCGACGAGGACGTGGTCACCATGACCTCCGCCGCCGGCGCCACCCGGCACGCCGAACTCGCCCTCGCCGAAGGGGAGTCCTGGACCATGGCGGGCGTCTGCCAGGCCGGCGACGTGCTCGGCCTGATCGACGGCGACGTGGTGGTGATCGGCGACGACATCGGCGACACCGCCGTCACCCTGCTCGACCGGATGCTGGCCGGCGGCGGCGAGCTGGTCACCCTGGTCCTCGGCGACGAGCTCCCCGCCGGCCTCACCGACCGGCTGCTCGCGCACGCCCGCCGGACCCGCCCCGAGGTCGACACCGTCGCCTACCCCGGCGGCCAGGAGGCGGCCCTGCTGCTGATCGGCGTCGAGTGACCGGCGTCGAGTGAGCGCTCGCCCGGTCTGTCCCCGCGGTGGTGTAAACAGGTCACGATGGGCGCTCTCGATGAACCACTGACCAAGCTGGTCGGCGACCGTACCGCCAAGGTCCTCGCCGACAGCCTCAAGCTGCGCACGGTCGGCGACCTGCTGCACCACTACCCGCGCCGGTACGTCGAGCGCGGCCAGCTCACCAGCCTGGACGAGCTGGAGGTCGACGAACACGTCACCGTGCTGGCCCGGATCGAGAAGGTCACCCTGATCCCCTTCCGCGGCCGCAAGGGCGACCGGCTGGAGGTCGTGGTCACCGACGGCCGGGCCCGGCTGTCGCTGGTCTTCTTCAACCAGGGCTGGCGGCAGAAGGAGCTGCGCCCCGGCGCGCAGGGCCTGTTCGCCGGCAAGGTCGGCCTGTTCAACCGCACCCGGCAGCTCGCCTCGCCCGACTACCAGCTGCTCGACGAGACCGAAGGCAGCGAAGGCACCGCCGCCGCGCAGTTCGCCGGGCGGCTGATCCCGGTCTACCCGGCCAGCGCCCAGATGCCCAGCTGGAAGCTGTCCATCTGCATCGACACCGCGCTCACCAAGCACCTCGGCGACGTCGGCGAACCGCTGCCCGCCGAGCTGCGCGCCGACCACGACCTGATCCCGCTGCCCGAGGCACTGGAGCTGATCCACCGCCCGCGCAGCCAGGCCGACCGCGAGCGCGCCCAGCAACGCCTGCCCTGGGACGAGGCGTTCGTCCTCCAGGTCGCGCTCGCCCAGCGCCGGGCCGCCGACTCCGCGCTGCCAGCCGTCCCGCGCGAGGCCGTCCCCGGCGGTCTGCTGGACGCCTTCGACGCCCGACTGCCCTTCACCCTGACCGAGGGGCAGCAGAAGGTGTGCGGCGAGATCTTCGCCGACCTCGCCACCGACCACCCGATGCACCGGCTGCTCCAGGGCGAGGTCGGCTCCGGCAAGACGCTGGTCGCGCTGCGCGCGATGCTCGCCGTGGTCGACGCCGGCGGGCAGGCCGCGCTGCTCGCGCCCACCGAGGTGCTCGCCCAGCAGCACCACCGCTCGATCGTCGAGATGATGGGCGACCTCGCCGAGGGCGGCATGCTCGGCGGCTCCGAGCAGGGCACCCGGGTCGCGCTGCTCACCGGCTCGATGGGCACCCCCGCGCGGCGCCAGGCGATGCTCGACATGGCCTGCGGCGACGCCGGCATCACCATCGGCACCCACGCCCTGATCGAGGACAAGGTCCAGTTCCAGGACCTCGGCCTGGTCGTCGTCGACGAGCAGCACCGCTTCGGCGTCGAGCAGCGGGACGCGCTGCGCGCCAAGGGCGGCCAGCCGCCGCACCTGCTGGTGATGACCGCGACGCCGATCCCGCGGACCGTCGCGATGACCGTCTTCGGCGACCTGGAGACCTCGGTGCTGGACCAGCTGCCGAGCGGGCGCTCGCCGATCTCCACCCACGTGGTGCCCTCGCTGGAGAAGCCCAACTTCCTGGCCCGCACCTGGGAACGGGTCCGCGAGGAGGTCGGCAAGGGCCACCAGGCGTACGTGGTCTGCCCGCGGATCGGCGACGAGGAGCCGGACGCGAAGGGCGCCGGGAAGAAGAAGCGGAAGGCGGCGGAGGACCTGGAGGACCTCACCGGCCTCGGCGACCCCGGCGACGCGGGCGCGGACAGCGACGAGCGGCGGCCGCCGCTGTCGGTGGTGGAGACCGCGGCGATGCTCACCAGGGGCCCGCTCGCCGGGCTGCGGGTGGAGATCCTGCACGGGCGGCTCGCGCCCGAGGCCAAGGACGACGTGATGAAGCGCTTCGCGGCGGGGGAGGTGGACGTCCTGGTCGCCACCACCGTGATCGAGGTCGGCGTCAACGTCCCCAACTCCACCGTGATGGTGATCATGGACGCGGACCGGTTCGGCGTCTCCCAGCTCCACCAGCTGCGCGGCCGGGTCGGCCGCGGCAGCGCCGCAGGGCTGTGCCTGCTGGTCAGCGAGATGCCCGGGGCGAGCTCCGCGCGGGCCCGGCTGGACGCGGTGGCCGACACGCTGGACGGCTTCGCGCTCTCCCGGATCGACCTGGAGCAGCGGCGCGAGGGCGACGTCCTCGGCCAGGCCCAGTCCGGGGTGAAGTCCTCGCTCAAGGTCCTCTCGGTGCTCGACGACGAGGAGGTCATCGCCACCGCCCGGGCCGAGGCCACCCGGCTGGTCGCCGCCGACCCCGACCTCGCCGCCCACCCCGAGCTGCGCACCGCCCTGGAGAGCCTGCTCGACGAGGACCGCGCGGAGTACCTGGAGAAGGGCTGACCCCCGTCGGCCCCTCCGACCCCGCCGACCGTGCCCCGGCCTGACGGGACGCCGATTGTCAGTGCCCCAAGAGAGAATGAAGTTGTTCGGGGAGCACGCCAACGGGCTTCCCCGGCACGAGAATTGGGGGTCATTGCATGGCATTCCGTCACCTCAACGAGCTCCCGCTCGGCGACAAGGTCTTCCGGATCGAGCTCGCCAGCGAGGACGACCGCGAAGTCGCCCTCACCCTGACCGGCTGGCGTGAGGGCGCGTCCGCCATCCCGATCGCCAGCGGCGAACTGCGGCTGCCGGTGGAGGACGTCGCCTCCCTGCGGATCGCGCTCAACCGCGCCCTGCGCGCGCTGTCCATCGTCGCCGACGTCTCCGAGCCGATCCCCGACCGGGACGTGCTGCGCGAGCTGTACCCCGGGCACGGCGCGCCGTGGGTGCCGCAGCACGAGGAGGAGCTGGTCCGCCGCTTCCACGACGGCGAGACCATCGCCCGGATCGCCGCCCGCTACGGGCGGACGCCCGACTCCGTCCGCACCAAGCTCCGCGAGCTCGGCCACGACCCGCGCCGTCCCGAGTACTGCCCGCCCGACGGCTGCCTGAGCTGGTCCCGCTACGCCTCGCCGGCGCTGCTGGGGGCGGCCGAGGCGTAGGCGCAACCGAAAACAGGGGCGCGAGGCCGAGCCTCGCGCCCCTTATCGTGGTTGCCGAACTGCGAGAAGGAGACCCATGACCCGCGTGATTGCCGGGGTGGCCGGTGGCCGCCGGTTGGCGGTGCCGCCGGGCCGGAACACCCGGCCGACGTCCGACAAGGCGCGGGAGGCGATGTTCTCCACGCTGGAGGCGCTGGGCGGGCCGATCCGCGGTGCCCGGATGCTCGACCTGTTCGGCGGCAGCGGCGCGGTCGGCCTGGAGGCGCTGTCCCGGGGCGCGGAGCACGCGCTGCTGGTGGAGTCCGACGCGAGCGCGGTGCGCACCATCCGGGAGAACGTCCGGACGCTGGGCCTGCCCGGTGCCGAGGTGCGCGCCGACAAGGCCGAACGGGTGATCGCCGGCCCGCCGCCGGCGACCCCGTACGACCTGGTCTTCCTCGATCCGCCGTACGCGGTGACCGACGAGGAGGTGCGCGAGATGCTGATCACACTGACAGCCGGGGGCTGGCTAGCGGAGCATGCACTCGTCACCGTGGAACGCAGTACTCGCGGCGGCGAGTTCCTGTGGCCGGAGGGCTTCGACGCACTCCGCTCGCGCCGGTACGGCGAGGGCACCCTCTGGTACGGTCGCGCCGCCGACGAGTCCGATCAAGACTCGTAGCACCGACCCCACAAGGGAGCACCCGACATGCGCCGCGCCGTCTGCCCTGGGTCGTTCGACCCGATCACCAACGGCCACCTCGACATCATCGAGCGGGCCTCGAAGCTGTACGACGTCGTGCACGTCGCGGTGCTGATCAACAAGAACAAGCAGGGCATGTTCACCATCGAGGAGCGCATCGCGCTGATCGAGGAGACCACCGCCCAGTACGGCAACATCGAGGTGGAGTCGCACAGCGGCCTGTTGGTGGACTTCTGCCGGGACCGCGGCATCCCGGCGATCATCAAGGGCCTGCGCGCGGTCAGCGACTTCGACTACGAGCTGCAGATGGCCCAGATGAACCACGGGCTGACCGGCGTGGAGACGCTCTTCGTGCCGACCTCGCCGACCTACAGCTTCCTCTCCTCCAGCCTGGTGAAGGAGGTCGCCTCGTACGGGGGCGACGTCTCCCACCTGCTGCCCGGGGTGGTCAACGCCCGACTGGTCGAGCGGATCGCCGAACGGAAGAACTGACAGGGCGTTGTGAGGTCGGGGGGCCGGGGACGTACAGTCTGTATCCCCGCCCCGTGGGCGCCGCGACGCCGACGGGGTCTGCCTCCGCCGCACCTCGGCGGCACACGGAAAGACTGAAGACGCCCGTGGACGTGCAGCAGAAGCTCGACGAGATCGTCTCCATGGTCGAGAAGGCCAAGGCGATGCCGATGTCCGCCTCCTGCGTGGTGAACCGTGCCGAGCTGACCGGGATGCTCCGCGACCTGCGCGAGGCGATGCCGGCCGAGCTGGCGCAGGCCCAGTCGGTGGTCGCCGACCACCAGAGCATGGTGGCCGACGCCCAGGCGCAGGCGGACCAGATCATCCGCGGGGCGCACGACGAGCGCGGCTCGCTGATCTCCGACACCGAGGTGGTCCGCCAGGCCCAGGCGGAGGCGGACCGGATCCTCGCCGAGGCCCGCGCCGAGGTGCAGGGCAAGCGCGCCGAGGCGGACGACTACGTCGACTCCAAGCTGGCCAACTTCGAGGTCGTGCTGACCAAGACGCTGGGCGCGGTCGGCCGCGGCCGGGTCAAGCTGCGCGGCGAGTCCGGCATCTACGAGCCGGAGGCGGAGGGCGAGGCCGACGGCGAGGAGTTCCAGCCGCGGCTCAGCCCCAGCCCCGAGGTGGACGAGTACGTCGATGTGAAGCTCGCCACCCTGGAGGGCGTGCTGAGCGCCACCCTGCAGGCGGTCGGCAAGGGCCGCGACACGCTGCTCGGCAAGGCGCCGATCGACGAGCTGGGCGCCTACCTGGCCGCCGCCGACGAGGCCCAGCAGCTCAAGGACCGGGCCGAGGCGGTCGCCGCCGGCTTCGCCGCGGAGGACGCCGAGCAGCCCTGGTACCGCGAAGAGGTCCCGCAGCAGCAGAGCTGGCCGGAGCAGACCCCGGCCGCGGCCGGCTGGCAGGCCCCCGGCGAGGACCCGTACGCGCAGCCGCAGGCCCCCCAGTACGCCGAGGTGTACGGCGGCGGCTACGACCCGGCCCAGGCGCCGCAGGTCGACCCGTACGGCAACCAGTACGCCTACCAGCAGCAGCCGGTGGACCCGTACTACCAGCAGCAGCAGGCGGGCTACCAGCAGGGCTACGACCAGTACGGCTACCCGCAGCAGCAGCAGCAGGCCGCGCAGCTGCCGCAGCAGGGCAGCCTGGACGAGACCAGCTTCTTCGACACCAGCATGATCGACATGACCCGGCTGCGGGAGCTCGGCGGCCGCTGACGGCGACCGAAGTTGGGCCTGGCGCCTCTCTCCGGTAGTCTGACCACTCCGGCCTGTTCGCGCTGGGGCCGCCGTGTGCCCGCGAACGGGCTCCGCAAGAACCATCCGCGCCACGCAGGGATGCGTGCCGCCGCCAGGAAGTCAGGACACCTTGAACCGCCTCGACCACCGCGACCCGCTCGTGTTCGACACGCATGAGCTCGGCCGTCGCCCCGGCTCGATGCGCAAGGTGTCCCGCTCCCTGGAGGCCCCCGAGGGCCTGGGGATCGCGGACGTGATCGGCGTTCCCGAGAAGAGCGGGATCACGCTGGAGCTCCGCCTGGAGTCGGTGGTCGAGGGCGTGCTGGTGACCGGCACCGCCGAGGCCCACGTCGAGGGCGAGTGCTCCCGCTGCCTGGAGCCGGTGGAGGACGACCTGGAGGTCGACTTCCAGGAGCTGTACTACTACCCGGAGTCCGACGAGCGTCACCGCGCCCGGACCACCGGGACCGACGACCTCGACGAGGAGTCGGACGAGGAGACTTACCGCCTGGAGGGCGACCTGTTCGACCTCCAGCCGGTGCTGCGTGACGCGGTGGTGCTCGCACTGCCGCTGCAGCCGGTGTGCCAGGACGACTGCCTGGGCCTGTGCTCCGAGTGCGGGGCACGCCTGAGCGACGACCCGGACCACCACCACGACGCCGCCGACCCCCGGTGGGCGGCTCTGCAGGGACTCTCCGCCGCCCCCGGCGACGAGGGTGACGAAGACAAGAACAGCGGTACCCGTGAGGGTCTCGCCGAGAACCAGGAGAAGTAGCCGTGGCTGTTCCGAAGCGGAAGATGTCGCGCAGCAACACGCGCCACCGCCGTTCGCAGTGGAAGGCTGTCGCCCCCGCGCTCGTCGCGTGCGACCGCTGCCACGAGCCGAAGCTGGCGCACATCGCGTGCCCGAGCTGCGGCACGTACAACCGTCGCCAGGTCCTCTCGGTCTGATCGGCGGGGTGCACGGTTCGATGTCGGACGGAAACAACTCCTCTCGCAAGCAGGCTCCCGCAGGGGGCAAGAGCGGCGGGCCGGCTTCGACCGAATACGACGTTCTGGAAGGGCGCCTCGGGTACACGCTCGAGCGCGCCCTTCTGGTACGCGCCTTGACCCACCGCTCGTACGCGTACGAGAACGGTGGCCTGCCCACCAACGAGCGCCTGGAGTTCCTCGGCGACTCGGTGCTGGGCCTCGTGGTGACCGACACCCTCTACCGCCTCCACCCGGAGGTCGCCGAGGGCACGCTCGCCAAGCTCCGTGCCGCGGTGGTCAATTCCCGCGCGCTCGCCGAGGTCGGCCGCGGCCTGGATCTCGGCTCCTTCATCCGCCTCGGCAAGGGCGAAGAGGGCACCGGCGGCCGTGACAAGTCGTCGATCCTCGCCGACACCGTCGAGGCCGTGATCGGCGCGGTCTACCTCGACCAGGGCCTGGACGCCGCCACGGTGTTCGTCCACCGCCTGTTCGATCCGCTGATCGCGGAGTCCGCCCAGCTCGGCGCCGGTCTCGACTGGAAGACCAGCCTGCAGGAGCTGACCGCGGCGGTCGGTATCGGTGTGCCCGAGTACGTGGTCACCGAGACCGGTCCCGACCACGAGAAGACCTTCACCGCCGCGGCCCGGGTGGCCGGCGACGACTACGGCACCGGCAGCGGCCGCTCCAAGAAGGAAGCGGAGCAGAAGGCCGCCGAGTCCGCGTGGCGGGCGATCAAGGCGAAGTTCGGCGACGACCGGCCCGGTTCGGGCGCAGCCGCCTGAGGCCTGCCGGCCCGATGGGCCGGTAGGCCTAGACTTGCCGGGTGCCTGAGCTTCCCGAGGTCGAGGTGGTACGGCGCGGTCTGGCCCGCTGGGTCGCCGGCCGCACCGTCGCCGACGCCCAAGTCCTCCACCCGCGCGCCGTCCGCCGACAGGGCGGCGGTGCCGACGAGTTCACCGCGATGCTGGCCGGCGCCACCCTCGGCGCGGCGCAGCGGCGCGGCAAGTACCTCTGGGTGCCGATGGGCAACGGGCTCTCGATGGTCGGCCACCTCGGCATGAGCGGCCAACTGCTGGTGCAGGACGCCGCGGTGCCCGACGAGATCCACCTGCGGGTGCGGCTGCGCTTCTCCGACGGCGGCCGGGAGCTGCGCTTCGTCGACCAGCGGACCTTCGGCGGCCTCGCCGTCGAGGAGGCCGAGCCGGACGACCCCGAGCACACCCCGGTCTCCATCGCGCACATCGCCCGCGACCCGCTCGACCCGCGCTTCGACGACGAGGCGTTCGTCCGCGCGCTGCGGGCCAAGCGCACCACCGTGAAGCGGGCGCTGCTCGACCAGACGCTGATCAGCGGCGTCGGCAACATCTACGCCGACGAGGCGCTCTGGCGGACGAAGCTGCACTACGACCGGGCGACCGCCACGCTGACCCGGCCGCTCGCCCTGCAACTGCTCGGCCACGCACGGGACGTGATGAACGCGGCGCTGGCGGTCGGCGGCACCAGCTTCGACAGCCTGTACGTGAACGTCAACGGCGAGAGCGGGTACTTCTCGCGCGACCTGGACGCGTACGGGCGGGAGGGCGAGCCGTGCCGGCGGTGCGGGACGCCGATGCGACGGGCCGCCTGGATGAACCGGTCCAGCTACTTCTGCCCGCGCTGCCAGCGCCCCCCACGCTGAGCCGTCAGAGCTGCGGGGCCGCCGACGGCTCCTCCTCGCGGCTGCGGTGGTTCGCGTCCTCCGTCTCGTGCTCGCCGAAGTAGGCGACGCCGACGGCGCTGACGACGGCGAGGACGAAGCCGAAGGCGGCGAGCCAGCCGAGGCCGGCCCGGGAGGAGTCGCCGAGCCAGATGACGCCGACCGCGCCCGGGACGACGGTCTCGCCGACCACCAGGGCGGCGGTCGCGCCGTTCACCGAGCCGACCTGCAGGGCGACGGTGTGCAGGTACATCCCGCCGATGCCGCCGACCAGGATCGCGTACAGCGCCGGGTCGGAGAGCAGCTGCCCGAGGTGGAAGGGCTCGACGCCGTTCAGGATGCGCACGCCGATGCCGAGCGCGCCGAAGCCGAGGCCGGAGAGCAGGCCGGCGACGATGGCGCCGCTGCGGCCGAGCCGGCGGACGATCAGGCTGCCGCCGGCGATCAGCACCACGGACCCGGCCAGCAGCCACCAGTGGAAGGACATCGGCGCGTGGTGCTCGCCCTCCGGCCCGGCGGCGACGGCGAGCAGGACCAGGGCACTGCACAGCACCCCGATCGAGACCCACTCCAGCTGCTTCAGCCGCAGGCCGAGCAGTTTGACGCTGAGCACCGCGGTGATCACCAGGTTGGCGCTGATGATGGTCTGCGACAGGAACAGCGGCAGCAGGCGCGCGGCCAGCGCGCCCAGCCCGAAGCCGATGAAGTCGAGCACCGTGCCGAGGATGAATTCCCAGGTCACCGCCGCCTTCGCGGTGGAGGACAGGCTCGGCCCGCCGTGTTCGGTCGTCGCGCCGCCGGCGGCGGTCTCCTGCCGGGCCGAGCGGCGGGTGCCGAGGGCTTGCAGGACCGAGCCGGTGCCGTAGCAGGCGGAGGCGGCGACGGCGGTGACAAGGCCGATGATCAAGGACTGGCTCCGGTTCCGAGCATGGTGACGCGTGGGCAGGCACCACTATGCCCGGTGCCGGCGGGCCCCGGCATCGTCCGCTCGGCGGGGACCGACCCCGCCTCCGGGAGGACGCGGAAGGGGGAGTGTCTCCACCTTGGGTAGCGGGGGGTCCGGCCGGTCGGCCGAGTACCGTTCGAGGTATGAGAACCGCGATCGCGCGTCCCCTGGCCACGGTGCCCGCCGCCCTGCTGGCGGCGCTGCTCGGGTTGCTGCTGCTCGCCGCCGGACCGGCCCGGGCGGCCGGCGGGGTGGACGCGGCGTCCGCCGCCCTGAAGCAGACGCAGGTCTACGTCGACCCGGCGATGACCGGCCGCTTCTCCGAGGCGCAGGCGGCCGACCTGGCGAAGAAGCTGGAGAAGGCGGACAAGCCGATCTTCGTGATGGTGGTGCCCGCGACCCCCGAGTACCCGGCGGCGACGATCGCCGGTGACATCCGCGCCAAGGTCGGCGTGGTCGGCGTGTACGCGATCTGGCGCGGCGACCAGTTCAAGGCGTTCTCCGACCCGAAGGCGCTGCCCCCGGCGTCCGCCGACCGGATCGCGGGCGCGGCCTTCCGGGCCCACCCGAACGACATCGGCGCCACCGTGAACGACTTCGTCGACCAGGCGATCCCGCAGACCAAGGGGAGCGGAGTGAGCGGCGGGGGTGTCTCGGCCGCCGCGATCGTGGTCCCGGTGGCATTGCTGGCACTGGCCGGCGGCGGCGGGTTCCTGCTGCTGCGGCGGTCGAAGAGGCGCAAGGCCGAGCAGGCCCGGGCCGAGCTGGCGCAGCTGCGCACCGTGGTGGACGAGGACATCACCGCCTTCGGCGAGGAGCTCGACCGGCTGGACTTCCACCCCGGCGCCGCCGACGCGGACGACGCCCAGCGCGCCGACTACACGCACGCCCTGGACTCGTACGAGCGGGCCAAGCGGATCATGGAGCAGGCGAAGGCGCCGGCGGAGGTCCGGCCGGTCACCGAGGCGCTGGAGGACGGGCGCTTCGCGCTGGCGACGCTGGCCGCGCGGCGGGAGAAGCTGCCGCTGCCGGAGCGCCGGGTGCCCTGCTTCTTCGACCCGCGGCACGGGCCGTCGGTGCAGGACGTGGACTACGCCCCGGCGGGCGGCGCCGCGCGGACCGTCCCGGCGTGCGCGGCCGACGCCGCCCGGCTGGCGAGCGGGCAGGCGCCGGACGTCCGGACGGTCGACACCGAGCACGGCCGCCAGCCGTACTGGAACGCCGGCCCGGCCTACAGCCCGTGGGCGGGCGGCTACTTCGGCGGCGGGATGCTGCCCGGCCTGCTGGTGGGCACCATGCTCGGCTCGGCGCTGGCCAGCCCCGGCTACGCGTACGCGGCCGGGGTGGACCCCAACGGCGGGGCGGACGCGGGCGAGTACTCCGGCGCGGAGTTCGACTCCGACAATTTCGGCGGCTTCGACGGCGGGTCGGACGGCGGCTTCGGCGGCGGCGGTGACTTCGGCGGTGGGGGAGACTTCGGCGGTGGCTTCTGACCGTCGCGCGGTGTGCGAAGGGTCGGTGGGGGTCGGTGGAAGGCCGGTGAAGCCCGCTCCGTTCGGGCACTGGATGCCCGACCATGGTGGACACATGCAAGGTCACGACGGCCTGCGGCCGGTCCGCGCCACCATCTGGGTGCGCGGCCGGGTGCAGGAGGTCGGTTTCCGCTGGTGGACCAGAGCCCGGGCGTTGGAGATCGGGCTGACCGGTTACACCGCCAACCTCGGCGACGGCCGGGTCCAGGTGGTGGCGGAAGGGCTGCACGGCGAGTGCGAGCAACTGCTCGCCGCGCTGCGCGGCCCGGACACTCCGGGTGAGGTCACCGGCGTGACCGAGATCTGGTCGGCCACCGGGGACGGGTACGACGGCTTCGTGATCCGATGAGCACACCGCAGTTGCCGGTAGGAGGAGAGCCTCCGGCAACTGCCGGTGTCATGCGGTTGCCTTCTGGGCGGACTCGTGGTTGACTCCGCAGCGTAGTGATCCTTTGACCCCTACCCATGGTGTGTCCATCCCGCCATGCAGGTGACAGGGGCGCGGTAGCGTGCGGTGATCGTGTTGACCCGTAGGGTCTTTGGTGAGACGCTGGAAGCCCGCGCACAGGTCTGCGTTTATGTCGACGGGGCCATGCCGAGTGGGCCCAGCTCATCCCGGTCGCCCCGCAGTGCCCAGCCAGCACGTCCGACGGCGTGGACGCGTGCGCACCCTTCCCCCAAGACCCATACCGTACACGGTTCGGTCACTCAGCGTGGAGGACCATACATCATGGCAAAGGCGCTTCTCGGGTACGTCGGCGGCCCCGACCCGCGAATGCTCTCCGAGATGCGACGGCTGCAGCAGCGCGTCCTGGACCTGGAGAACGAGCTCATCAAGCTCCAGGCCGAGAACGACGCTCTCGCCGCTGTCGCTGACGAGCACTCGCTGCTCAACAGCATCGACCTGGACCAGCGGGAGCCGGCCCTCACCTGATAACTGCGATCTCTCGGATCGACGCTGTTGTGCACTCAGCCTCCCCACAGGGCGGCAGCATGCAAGGGACGTCCTGGCCGACGTCCCTTCGTCGTGTCCGAGACACCTTTGCCGTGAGGCTGCCCAGCCCCCGGCGTGGTGAAACCACCTCCTCGACGTCCGGTACGCACCTGTCCGGATACAGTCGCCAGCGGTAGACCCGGCGGCCCGGCGAGGAGGACGGACACGTGCACCTGAAGAGCCTGACCCTGCGCGGGTTCAAGTCCTTCGCCTCGGCCACCACGCTGCGCT
Source organism: Kitasatospora sp. NPDC048365 (assembly GCF_043200835.1). Lineage (NCBI taxonomy): Bacteria > Bacillati > Actinomycetota > Actinomycetes > Kitasatosporales > Streptomycetaceae > Kitasatospora > Kitasatospora sp. NPDC048365. The sequence continues at coordinate 57,002 of NZ_JBICYJ010000036.1, read as the reverse complement.
TCGAGCCGGGCATCACCTGCGTGGTCGGCCCCAACGGCTCCGGCAAGTCCAACGTCGTCGACGCGCTCTCCTGGGTCATGGGCGAGCAGGGCGCCAAGTCCCTGCGCGGCGGCAAGATGGAGGACGTCATCTTCGCCGGGACCAGCGGCCGCGCGCCGCTCGGCCGCGCCGAGGTCAGCCTCACCATCGACAACACCGACGGCGCGCTGCCCATCGACTACACCGAAGTCACCATCACCCGGACCATGTTCCGCAACGGCGGCAGCGAGTACGCGCTCAACGGCAACGTCTGCCGGCTGCTCGACATCCAGGAGCTGCTCTCCGACTCCGGCATCGGCCGCGAGATGCACGTCATCGTCGGCCAGGGGCAGCTCGACTCCGTGCTGCACGCCGACCCGATGGGCCGCCGCGCCTTCATCGAGGAGGCGGCCGGCGTCCTCAAGCACCGCAAGCGGAAAGAGAAGGCGCTGCGGAAGCTCGACGCGATGCAGGGCAACCTCAACCGCGTCCAGGACCTGGTCGCCGAGCTGCGCCGTCAGCTCGGGCCGCTGGGCCGCCAGGCGAAGATCGCCCGGCGTGCGGCCGGCATCCAGGCCGAGCTGCGGGACGCCCGGCTGCGCCTGCTCGCCGACGACCTGCTGAGCCTGCGCCGGGCCGTGGAGGCCGAGGTCGCCGACGAACTGGCGCTGAAGCTGCGCCGCTCGACCGTGGAGCAGGAGCTGGCCCGGGCGATCCAGCGGGAAGCCGTACTGGAGGCCCAGGTCGAGCAGCTCGGCCCGCAGTTGGAGGCCGCCCGGCAGACCTGGTACCGGCTGTCCTCGCTGGGGGAGCGGACCCGCGGCACGATCGGGCTGGCCGAGGCCCGGGTCCGGTCCGCGGTCGGCGCCGGGCAGACCGAGGAACGGCGCGGGCGCGACCCGGAGGAGCTGGAACGGGAGGCCGAGCGCGTCCGGGAGGAGGAGGCCGCGCTGGCCGAGGCGCTGGAGGAGGCCCAGTACGCGCTGGCCGAGGCGGTCGAGTCGCGCGGCGAGCTGGAGCGCGGACTGGCCGCGGAGGAAGGCCGGCTGAAGGCGGCCGCCCGGGCCATCGCCGACCGTCGGGAAGGCCTCGCCCGCCTGCAGGGGCAGGCGGCCGCGGCACGGTCCGGGGCGGCCGCCGCCGAGGCCGAGATCGGACGGCTGGCCGCCGCCCGCGACGAGGCCGTCGAGCGCGCCGGGAAGGCCGAGGCCGAGTACCGCGACCTGCGCGAGGAGGCCGAAGGGCTGGAGGTCGGCGACGAGCAGCTGGAGGCGGCGTACGAGGCCGCGCGGGCGGCGCTGGCCGAGCTCGAACGGGAGCTGGGCGACGTCCGGGACGCCGGCGCCGCCGCGGAGCGGGAACGCGCCGGACTGGCGGCGCGGCACGAGACGCTGGCGCTCGGATTGCGCCGCAAGGACGGCAGCGGAGCGCTGCTGAACGGCCCGGACCGGCCCGGCGGCGTGCTGGGCGCGGCGGCCGAGCTGCTGGTGGTCGAGCCCGGGTACGAGGTCGCCGTCGCGGCCGCGCTCGGCGCGGCGGCGGACGCGGTGGCGGTGGACGGGGTCGGGGCCGCCGTCGAGGCCCTGCACCTGCTGCGCAAGCAGGACGCGGGCCGGGCGGCGCTGCTCGTCACCGGGCCGGTCGCGCAGGTCCCCGCGCCCTCGGCGGGGCGCGGAGTCGGCGACCTGATCTCCGGTCCGGCGGAGGTCGTGGCCGCGGCGCGGGCCCTGCTGGCGGGTGCCGTGGTCGCCGAGGACCTGGCCGCGGCGGCGGAACTGGTGGCGGCGCGGCCGGAGCTGACGGCGGTGACCCGGGGCGGGGACGTGCTGTCGGCGACCTTCGCGCAGGGTGGCGCGGCGGGGGCGCCCAGCCTGCTGGAGACCCAGGCGGCGGTCGCCGACGCGGCCCGGAAGATCGACGAACTGGACGTGCGGTGCCAGGAGTTGGCCTCGCAGCTGGACGGCTGCAAGGAGCGCGGGCGGGAACTGGCCGCCGAGGTCGAGGCGGTGGGGGCCGAGCGGCGTCGCGGGGAGAAGGAGCGCGCGCAGCTGGCCGGCGCGCTGGGCCGTTCGGGCGGTCAGGCGCGTGCGGCGGCTGGCGAGGCGGAGCGGCTGGCGGCGGCGGTCGCCACGGCGGAACAGGGGCTGACCGAGGCCCGCGAGGCGGCCGAGGAGCTGGCCGAACGGCTGCTGGTGGCGGAGGAGTCGGCGGAGTCCGGCGAGGACGAGCCGGACGGCGCCGAGCGCGACCGGCTGGCGGCGGCCGGGTCGGCGGCGCGGCAGGCGGAGATGGAGGCGCGGCTGGCGGTCCGGACCCACGAGGAGCGGGTCCGCGGGCTGGCGGGCCGCGCCGACCAGCTGGACCGGGCGGCGCGCGCCGAGCGGGAGGCGCGGGCGCGGGCGGCCGAGCGGCGCGAGCGGGCCCGCCGGGAGGCGGCGGTGGCCTCGGCGGTGGCGTCCGGTGCGCGGCAGCTGCTGGGCCGGCTGGAGGAGGCGCTGACCGCCGCGGAGGCCGAGCGCGCCGAGGTGGAGCAGCTGCGGGCCGAGCGGGAGGCGGAGCTGCGCTCCTTCCGCGAGCACGGCCGCGAACTGAAGGCGGAGCTCGACAAGCTGGTCGACGCGAGCCACCGGGACGAGGTGCTGCGGGCCGAGAAGCGGCTGCGGATCGAGCAGTTGGAGGCGCGGGCGCTGGAGGAGTTCGGCATCGAGGGCGGCGAACTGCTCGGCACGTACGGCCCGGACACCCTGGTGCCGCCGCCCGTCCCGGAGGAGGGCGAGGAGCCGGGCGAGCCCCGGCCGTACGTCCGCGCCGAGCAGGAGAAGCGGCTGAAGGCGGCCGAGCGGGCGTACCAGCAGCTGGGCAAGGTCAACCCGCTGGCGCTGGAGGAGTTCGCGGCGCTGGAGGAGCGCCACCGCTTCCTCGGGGAGCAGCTGGACGACCTGAAGAAGAGCCGGCGCGACCTGATGGACATCGTGAAGGACGTCGACGCCCGGGTCGAGCAGCTGTTCACGGCGGCGTACCACGACACGGCGGCGCAGTTCGAGGGCGTCTTCTCGCGGCTGTTCCCGGGCGGCGAGGGCCGGCTGGTGCTGACCGACCCGGAGAACATGCTGACCACCGGCGTGGAGGTGGAGGCGCGGCCGCCGGGCAAGAAGGTGAAGCGGCTGTCGCTGCTGTCCGGCGGCGAGCGTTCGCTGACCGCGGTGGCGATGCTGGTGTCGATCTTCAAGGCGCGTCCCAGCCCGTTCTACGTGATGGACGAGGTGGAGGCGGCGCTGGACGAGACCAACCTGCGCCGGCTGGTCGCGATCATGGAGGAACTGCGGGAGAGCTCCCAGCTGATCGTGATCACCCACCAGAAGCTGACCATGGAGTCCGCGGACGCCCTCTACGGCGTGACCATGAAGGGGGACGGCATCTCCCAGGTGATCAGCCAGCGGCTCCGCGAGGAGCACAAGGAACGCAAGACCCCTACGTGATACTGGACGGGTTATGGAATACGTGATCCTTGCCGTAGTCATCGCCGTGGTCGCCGTCGGCGCGACCGTGGGCCTCGTCGTTTCCGGCAGACGACGCAAGCAGGTGGAGCCCCCGGCGCCGGCGCGGACCCCGGTGGTCACCGCGCCGCCCGCCCCGAAGACCGAGGCGCCCGCCGAGGTCGCGGAGGAGGGCGCCGCGCCGCCGACGGCGGAGACCGCCGCTCCCGAGGTCGTCGAGCCCGAGGTCGAGGAGGTGGTGGTCGAGGAGGCCGTCGCCGCTCCGGCGATCGAGGTCCCGGAGCCGACCGCCGGCCGGCTGGTGCGGCTGCGCTCGCGGCTCTCGCGCTCGCAGTCCACGCTCGGCAAGGGCCTGCTCACCCTGCTCTCCCGGGACCGTCTCGACGACGACACCTGGGAGGAGATCGAGGACACCCTGCTGACGGCGGACGTCGGCGTCGCCGCCACCCAGGAGCTGGTGGAGAACCTCCGCACCCGGGTCAAGGTGCTCGGCACCCGCACCCCGGACGAGCTGCGCGCGCTGCTCCGCGAGGAGCTGATCAACCTGATCGGCCCGGACTTCGACCGGACCGTCCGCTCGGTGAAGCACGAGGAGGGCCCGGCGGTCGTCCTGGTCGTCGGCGTCAACGGCGTCGGCAAGACCACCACCACCGGCAAGCTGGCCCGCGTCCTGGTGGCCGACGGCCGCCGGGTGGTGCTCGGCGCGGCCGACACCTTCCGGGCCGCCGCCGCCGACCAGCTGCAGACCTGGGGCGAGCGGGTCGGCGCGCACACCGTCCGCGGTCCGGAGGGCGGCGACCCGGCGTCGGTGGCCTTCGACGCGGTCAAGCAGGGCATCACCGAGGGCGTGGACACCGTGCTGGTGGACACCGCCGGCCGGCTGCACACCAAGACCGGTCTGATGGACGAGCTGGGCAAGGTCAAGCGGGTCGTGGAGAAGCACGGGCCGGTCGACGAGGTGCTGCTGGTGCTGGACGCCACCACCGGTCAGAACGGGCTGGTCCAGGCGCGGGTGTTCGCCGAGGTCGTGGACATCACCGGCATCGTGCTGACCAAGCTGGACGGCACGGCCAAGGGCGGCATCGTGGTCTCGGTCCAGCGCGAGCTGGGCGTGCCGGTCAAGCTGATCGGTCTCGGCGAGGGCGCGGACGACCTGGCGCCGTTCGAGCCGGGCGCGTTCGTGGACGCGTTGCTCGGCTGACAGCCCGGGTTCTCAGGGGCGCGAGGAACTGCGCGACCGGCACACGCTCTACGTGAGCGCGTGGTCGGGCGCGCAGTTCCTCGCGCCCCTGTTGTGGTTGACCGTGTCGCGCAGGTGCCGGTGGCAGGCGTACGCCAGGGTGCCGAGCAGGAGGCGGGCCTCCGGGGGGCAGGCGGCGTTCTCCCGGGTGGGGCGGCGCAGCCAGCGCATCGGGCCGAGCCCGCCGAGCGGGGTGGGCGGCGCGGCGATGTAGCCGCCGGTGCCGTGGCAGGCGAGGTCGAGCGAGGCGTCGTCCCAGCCCATCCGGTAGAGCAGGTCGGGGAGGCGCTGGGCGGTGCCGGGGGCGACGAAGAACAGCAGCCGCCCGGTGGGGGAGGCGAGCACCGGGCCGAGCTGGGTGCCCATCCGCTCCAGCCGGACCAGGGCCTGCAGGCCGGGCTGGGCCTGCACGTCGAGCACGTCGAAGTGCAGGCCGGTGGGGAGCAGCAGCGGCCCGTCGGCGGTGCGCGGCAGGTCGAGCTCGCGGGCGGTGAGCGCGGGGCCGGCGCCGGCGTGCAGACCGGGCGCGGCGCAGTGCGCGGTGCCGCAGTCGCACCGGCCGTCGGTACGCGTCGGCGCGGCGCCGACGGCGACGGACCAGCCCCAGCGGCCGGTGTACTCGGCGGCCGCCCGGGGCGCGGAGGGCTTGGTGCGGCGGCGAGCGGCGAGCGGGGCGAACCGCAGGGTGCCGAGCCGGAGATCGCCCAACAGGTTGTCCATGCCTCCCCCAACAGATTCTGGTTGCCGGTGGTTACGGGACGGTGACATTGCGTCGATTGTCCGACGCGTAGCGCGCTGTGTGTTCGAGGCGCGCGCGGCGTGGCGCACACCGATTCGATCCGGTCGCTTCCGTCCCGGCAATTGCCGGGGTCATGGGGAGCTGAGTATTAGTGAAGCGCGCCGCGGGCCGTGGTTGTTCACTCGTGGGGGTGGCGAAAGGTGGCGTTTCCCCGGCGGTGCTCCCCCGGATGGCGCAAGGCCCGCTACGTTCAACACTACGGAATGCAGTGGACTGCTCACACCGGTGGCGGTAGGGCAGGTCGGACGAGCAGGGCCCCGGACTCGGGGCGGGATGGGGACGGTCCCATGGCAGACAAGCAACCGAACGAGAAGCTCACCTCGTGGTTCACCCGCAGCGGATGGTCCAAGGGCGAGCTCGCGCGCCAGGTGAACCGCAGGGCGCGCCAGATCGGTGCTCACCACGTCTCCACCGACACCTCCCGGGTCCGCCGCTGGTTGGACGGCGAGCAGCCGCGCGAGCCGATCCCGAAGATCATGTCCGAGCTGTTCTCCGAGCGCTTCGGCTCGGTGGTCTCGATCGAGGACCTGGGCCTGCGCACCACGGTCCAGGTCTCCACCGCCGGCAGCACGGTGGACCTGCCGTGGAGCGCCCCGCAGACCGTCCAGCTGATCAGCGAGTACTCGCGCAGCGACCTGATGCTCAACCGGCGCGGCTTCCTCGGCACCTCGCTGGCGCTGACCGCCGGCGCGGCGCTGATCGAGCCGATGCAGCGCTGGCTCACCCCCGGCCCGAGCGGCGCGCCCACGCCGATCCTGGCCGCGGCCAACGGCGGCGAGCCGTACACCGGCCGGCTGTCCGAGCCCGAGCTGCAGCTGCTCGAACAGACCACCGAGATGTTCCGCCAGTGGGACGCGCAGAACGGCGGCGGCCTGCGCCGCAAGGCCGTGGTCGGCCAGCTCCACGAGGTCACCGACCTGCTGCAGGAGACCTACCCGGAGTCGACCACCAAGCGGCTGTTCCGGCTGACCGCCGAGCTGGCCCACCTGGCCGGCTGGATGTCGTACGACGTCGGCATGCACCCGAGCGCGCAGAAGTACTACGTGCTCGCGCTGCACGCGGCGAAGGAGGCCGGCGACCGCCCGTTCGGCGCGCTGATCCTGACCGACATGAGCCGGCAGATGATCCACCTCAACCGCGGCGAGGACGCGCTGGAGCTGATCCACCTCGCCCAGTACGGCAGCCGGGACACCGCCACCGCCCGGCAGCAGTCGCTGCTGTACGCGATGGAGGCGCGCGCCTACGCCACCATCGGCGAGGTCAACCGGTGCGCCCGGGCGGCCCGGCTGGCGGAGGACACCTTCAGCGACACCCGCGCCAACGACGGCAGCCCGGACTGGCTCAAGTTCTTCTCCGAGGCCGAGCTGAACGCGGAGAACGCGCACTCCTTCCGCGACCTGGCCTACACCTCCAGCCGCAGCCCGCTGTACGCGCAGATGGCGGCGCCGGTGATGGAGCGCGCGGTCGACCTGTTCCGCCGGGACGGCGACCACGTCCGCAGCTACGCCTTCAATCTGGTCGGAATGGCCAGTGTGCACCTCTTGCAGAACGAGCCGGAGCAGGCTGCGGCGATGTGCGAGCAGGCGGTGGACATCGCCAAGAAGGTGCGCTCCGAACGGCTGAACACCCGGGTCCGCAAGACCTCCGAGGCAGCCAGTCGGCAGTACAAGGGCGTGCCCGGGGTGGAGCGGCTCTCCGAGCGGGTGGTCCAGGACATCCCCGAGTTCGTCCCGGTCGGGTAGCCGCCGTGTTCTGACCCAGCGCGGTCAAACGGCTCGTTTTCGGCCAGCGGTTCACGTGCTCGTAACGCCCGCGACAACCGTGTCACTGGCGCGAAACACCGAGCCGCATCGGTCGAAATCAGCCTTCGGCACTCTCCTCTTCATCGCCGACCACCCGGGATGGCACGGGACAGGTATCCCGGGTGTGGAGCGGCTTTCATCTCGGAGGAGACGCCGATGCCGGACGGCTTCAGCGCGGGCGATACCGCCTTTGTGTTCATCTGTGCGGCCCTGGTCATGTTGATGACCCCGGGCCTGGCCTTCTTCTACGGAGGCATGGTCAGGGTCAAGAGCACGCTCAACATGCTGGTGATGAGCTTCATCTCGCTCGCGATCGTCAGCGTGCTGTGGGTCCTCTACGGCTACTCGCTGTCCTTCGGCCCCGACGCAGGCGCCGGTCTGATCGGCAACCTGGACTACCTGGGGATGCGCGGCATCGACCTGAACGCCATCACCGGCACCATCCCGGTCACCGCGTTCGCCGCCTTCCAGCTGATGTTCGCGATCATCACCCCGGCGCTGATCAGCGGCGCCATCGCGGACCGCGCCAAGTTCACCGCGTGGAGCCTGTTCGTGGCGCTCTGGGTGACCGTCGTCTACTTCCCGGTCGCGCACTGGGTGTTCTTCTTCGACGGCGGCAACGGCGGCTGGCTCGGTGACCGCAACGGCGTGATCGACTTCGCCGGCGGTACCGCGGTCCACATCAACGCCGGTGCGGCCGGCCTCGCCCTGGCCCTGGTGCTCGGCAAGCGGATCGGCTTCAAGAAGGACCCGATGCGCCCGCACAGCCTGCCGCTGGTGATGCTCGGCTCCGGTCTGCTCTGGTTCGGCTGGTTCGGCTTCAACGCCGGCTCGGCGCTCGCCGCCAACGGCGTGGCCGGCATGGCGTTCATGAACACCCAGGTCGCCACCGCCGCCGCGGTGCTCGGCTGGCTCGCCTACGAGAAGATCAAGCACGGCGCGTTCACCTCGCTCGGCGCCGCCTCCGGTGCGGTGGCCGGCCTGGTCGCCATCACCCCCGCCTGCGGCTCGGTCTCGATGCTCGGCGCCATCGCCATCGGCCTGATCGCCGGTGCGGTCTGCGCCGCGGCGATCAGCCTGAAGTACAAGCTCGGCTTCGACGACTCGCTCGACGTGGTCGGCGTCCACCTGGTCGGCGGCATCATCGGCTCGCTGCTGATCGGCTTCTTCGCCACCGGCCACGTCGGCCAGACCGCCTCCGGCCTGTTCTACGGCGGCGGCGTGACCCAGCTGGGCAAGCAGGCCCTCGGCGTGGTCGTGGTCCTGGTCTACTCCTTCGTCCTCTCCTGGCTGCTGGGCATGGCGATCCAGAAGACCATCGGCTTCCGGGTCTCCGAGGACGTCGAGGTCGCCGGCATCGACCAGGCCGAGCACGCCGAGTCCGCGTACGACTTCACCGCGGTCGGCGCCAGCATCGCCCGCGCCGTGGCGGCCACCGCCACCGTCTCCGCCGCCACCGCCACCGCCGAGAAGACCGAGGTCGACGCCTGATGAAGCTCATCACCGCCGTCATCAAGCCGCACCGCCTGGACGAGGTCAAGGAGGCCCTGCAGGCCTTCGGAGTCCACGGCCTGACCGTCACCGAGGCCAGCGGCTACGGCCGCCAGCGCGGCCACACCGAGGTCTACCGGGGCGCGGAGTACACCGTCGACCTGGTGCCCAAGGTCCGGATCGAGATCCTGGTCGACGACGAGGACGCCGAGCAGCTGATCGACGTCGTGGTCAAGGCCGCCCGCACCGGCAAGATCGGTGACGGCAAGGTCTGGTCCGTCCCGGTCGACACCGCGGTCCGCGTCCGCACCGGCGAACGCGGTCCGGACGCCCTGTAGCCCTAGCATTCAGCACAACGCATTCAGCACGACTCCTGGCGGATCCGCTGCCCACCCGGCGGCGGGTCCGCCGCAGGCGTACCGGCACACGGACGGGGACACAACGTGACGACGACCGGAACCCAGCCGACCCCCACGCCCGACGAGGGCCCGCTCGGCACCGGCGACCACGCCGCCGAACGCGCCGCGCTGCTCGCCGATCCCGCCCTCGGCGGCGTCGAACGACGGACCGCGCTGGCCGCGCTGACCGACCGCTGGCTCACCGGGCTGTACCGGGCGGCCGGCTCCCCGCCCGGCACCGCGCTGGTCGCCGTCGGCGGCTACGGCCGCGGCGAGCTCTCCCCGCGCAGCGACCTGGACGTCCTGCTGCTGCACGAGGGTCCGCTCGACGACGAGCTCGCCGAACGGATCTGGTACCCGGTCTGGGACAGCGGTGCCGCGCTGGACCACTCCGTCCGCACCCCCGCCGAGGCCCGCGCGGTGGCCGCCGAGGACCTCAAGGCCCAGCTCGGCCTGCTGGACGCCCGCCACCTGGCCGGCGACCCGGCGCTCACCGCCGCGCTGCGCTCCACCGTCCTCGCCGACTGGCGCACCGGCGCCCCCGCGCGCCTCCCCGAACTCCACGAGCTGTGCACCGCCCGGGCCGAACGCCACGGCGAGCTCTCCTTCCTGCTCGAACCCGACCTCAAGGAGGCCAGGGGAGGTCTGCGCGACGTGGTCGCGCTCAACGCCATCGCCGCCACCTGGCTCGCCGACGCCCCGCGCGACGGCCTCGACGCGGCCGCCGAGCGGCTCGCCGACGTCCGCGACGCCCTGCACCTGGCCACCGGCCGGGCCACCGAGCGGCTCAGCCTCCAGGACCAGGACCAGGTCGCCGCCCAGCTCGGCGTGCTGGACGCCGACACCCTGCTGCGCCAGGTCTACGAGTCCGCCCGGACCGTCGCCTACGCCTCCGACGTCACCTGGCGCTCGGTCGAGCGTGTGCTCGCCGCCCGGTCCAACCGGGGCCGGCGGATCGCCCGGCTGGGCTTCCCGTTCAGCGGCGTCGGGCGGACCGGCGGCGCGGTCGGCAAGGGCGCGGTGGAGCGCCGCCCGCTCGCCGAGGGCGTGGTCGAGCAGGACGGCGAGGCGGTGCTCGCCCAGGGCGCCCGCCCGGCCACCGACCCGGTGCTGCCGCTGCGCGCGGCCGCCGCGGCCGCCCAGGCCGGCCTCACCGTCTCGTACGCCACCGTCCGGCGGCTGGCCGCCGAGGCCAAGCCGCTGCCGGTGCCCTGGCCGGACGAGGCCCGCGAGCAGCTGGTCACCCTGCTCGGCGCCGGCGAGGCCTGCCTGCCGGTCTGGGAGGCGCTGGAGGCCGAGGGGGTGATCAGCCGGCTGCTGCCGGACTGGGAGCGGGTCCGCTGCCGCCCGCAGCGCAACGCCGTGCACCGCTGGACCGTCGACCGGCACCTGATCGAGACCGCGGTGAAGGCCGCCGCGATGACCCGCCGGGTCGCCCGGCCCGACCTGCTGCTGGTCGCCGCGCTGCTGCACGACATCGGCAAGGGCTGGCCCGGCGACCACTCCGAGGCCGGCGAGGTGATCATCCGCGACCTGGCCGTCCGGATGGGCTTCGACAAGACCGACACCGACACCCTGGCCCTGCTGGTCCGCCACCACCTGACGCTGGTCGACACCGCCACCCGGCGCGACCCGGACGACCCGGCCACCGTCGACCTGATCACCAAGGTGGTCGGCACCCTGCCGCACCTGGAGCTGCTGCACGCCCTCACCGAGGCCGACGCCACCGCCACCGGCCCCGCCGCCTGGTCGAGCTGGCGGGCCTCGCTGGTGCACGGCCTGGTCGCCCGGGCCGCCGCCCAGCTGGCCGGCGGCCTCGTCCTGCCGGTCGACGCCGAGCCGACCGCCGACGAGGAGCGGCTCGCCGTCGAGGCCGCCCGCACCCTCGCGCCCGCGCTCGCCCTGCACGCCCAGACCGAGGCCGGCGCGGGAGGAGTCGCCGAGCCGGGCGTGCCGGAGCCGATGGGCGTCGAGCTGACCCTGGCCATCCCGGACCAGCCCGGCCTGCTCGGCACCGTCGCCGGGGTGCTCGCGCTGCACCGGCTCACCGTCCGCAAGGCGGGCCTGCGCGAGCTCGACCCGATCGGCGCCGGGCCGGTCCTGCTGCTGTCCTGGACGGTCGCCGCCGAGTACGGCGAGCTGCCGGAGGCCGCGCGGCTCCGCGCCGACCTGCGGCGCGCCCTGGACGGCTCGCTGGACGTCGCCCGCAAGCTCGCCGAACGGGACGCCGCCGCCCCGAAACGGCGCGGCATCGCCACCCCGCCGCCGGTGGTCACGGTCGCCCCCGGCGCGGTCTCGCTCAGCGCCACCGTGCTGGAGGTCCGCGCCCACGACGCCCCCGGGCTGCTGCACCGGATCGGCCGGGCCCTGGACGCCGCCGGCGTCCGGGTCCGCACCGCGCACGTCTCCACGCTCGGCGCGGACGCGGTGGACGCCTTCTACGTGACCGACCCGGACGGCCGCCCGCTCGCCGCCGGGCGGGCCGCGCAGGTCGCCCGCTCGGTGCAGGAGGCGCTCGGCTGAGCCGGTGTTCGGCCTGCTGGGTACCGGGGTGGAGACCGTTCGACGGGCGGCCGGATACCCTGGGGGCGACGACCATACCCGTACCGATGCCGCAAGGGACCCGCGACCGACGTGTTCGACACTCTCTCCGACCGCCTCGCAGCGACGTTCAAGAACCTCCGGGGCAAGGGCCGCCTCAGCGAGGCGGACATCGACGCCACCGCGCGCGAGATCCGGATCGCGCTGCTGGAGGCGGATGTCGCGCTGCCGGTGGTGCGGGCCTTCATCAAGCAGATCAAGGACCGGGCGCTCGGCGCCGAGGTCTCCGGCGCGCTGAACCCGGCGCAGCAGATCATCAAGATCGTCAACGAGGAGCTCATCGCGATCCTCGGTGGCGAGACCCGCCGTCTGCGCTACGCCAAGAACGGCCCGACCGTCATCATGCTGGCAGGTCTGCAGGGTGCCGGTAAGACCACCCTGGCGGGCAAGCTCGGCCACTGGCTGAAGCAGCAGAAGCACACCCCGCTGCTGGTCGCCTGCGACCTCCAGCGCCCCAACGCGGTCAACCAGCTCCAGGTGGTCGCCGAGCGCGCCGGGGTCGCCTTCTACGGCCCGCAGCCCGGCAACGGCGTCGGCGACCCGGTGCAGGTGGCCAGGGACTCGATCGAGTACGCCAAGCAGAAGCAGTACGACGTCGTCGTCGTCGACACCGCCGGCCGCCTGGGCATCGACGCCGAGCTGATGCAGCAGGCCGCGGACATCCGCGCCGCCGTCCAGCCGGACGAGGTGCTGTTCGTGGTCGACGCCATGGTCGGCCAGGACGCGGTCACCACCGCCCAGGCCTTCCTCGAGGGCGTCGACTTCACCGGCGTGGTGCTCTCCAAGCTGGACGGCGACGCCCGAGGCGGCGCGGCCCTCTCGGTCGCCCACGTGACCGGCCGTCAGATCATGTTCGCCTCCAACGGCGAGAAGGTCGACGACTTCGACGCCTTCCACCCCGACCGGATGGCCTCGCGCATCCTCGGCATGGGTGACGTCCTCTCCCTGATCGAGAAGGCCGAGCAGACCTTCTCGCAGGAGGAGGCCGAGAAGATGGCCGCCAAGCTGCGCGGCGGTCCGAAGGCCTTCACCCTGGACGACTTCCTGTCCCAGCTGGAGCAGGTCCAGAAGATGGGCTCGATCTCCAAGCTGCTCGGCATGCTGCCGGGCATGGGCCAGATCCGGGACCAGATCAACAACATCGACGACAAGGACGTCAACCGGGTCGGCGCGATCATCAAGTCGATGACGCCGCTCGAGCGCGCCGAGCCGGAACTGATCAACGGGTCCCGCCGGGCCCGTATCGCCAAGGGTTCGGGCGTCCAGGTCGGCGAGGTGAAGAACCTGGTCGAGCGGTTCTTCGAGGCGCGGAAGATGATGTCCGCGATGGCCTCCGGCAAGGGCATCCCCGGCATGCCGGGCATCCCCGGCATGGGTGGCGGCGCCAAGAAGTCCGCGAAGAAGGCGCCGGTCGCCAAGGGCAAGCGCAAGAGCGGCAACCCGCTGAAGCGCGCGCAGGAGGAGGCCGAGGCCGCCCAGCGCAAGGCGCTCGGCCCGGCCGGCGAGCAGCCCGCCGCCCCCGGCGGTGCCTTCGGCCTCGGTGCGGGCAAGGGCCCGTCGGACTTCCAGCTCCCGCCGGAGTTCAAGGACCTGCTGTAGGACCTGCTGCAGGATCCGCCGCAGGACCCGACGCAGGGCCCACCGCGGGGTCGCCCGTGGAGAAGCAACGACGGCCGGGGGTGCGCACAGCGCCCCCGGCCGTGCGCTTCCCGGTGCTTTGATGGATCCATGCGAGTGAGGATCCGGGCGCCGAGGCGCGAGGACGTGCAGGCGTACGCGGAGGCGGTGCGACGGTCCGCCGAGCACATCGGCCGGTGGAACCCGGTCGAGCCGGACGGGCTCCCCGAGCTGCTGGACCGCCAGGGCGCCGGGCTGAGGACCTACCTGATCGAGGACGTCGAGACCGGGGGCCTGGTCGGCAAGTGCAACGTGGCCAACATCGTGATGGGCCGCTTCTGCAACGCCGCGCTCGGCTACGACTCCTACCTGCCGTTCGCCGGCACCGGCCGGATGGGCGAGGGCATGCGGCTGGTGGTCGACCGCTGCTTCGCCGTGGAGGACCTCGGCGGTCTCGGGCTGCACCGCCTGGAGATCAACATCCAGCCGGACAACGAGCGCTCGATCGCGCTGGCCCGCCGGCTCGGCTTCCGCCACGAGGGCTTCACGCCGCGGATGCTCTTCCTGCAGGGCGCGTGGCGCGACCACGAGCGGTTCGCGCTCACCGCCGAGGAGTGGCCGACCCCGACCCGGATCTGAGCCGCGCGCCGCCTCGCGCCGCCTGGATCAAGGTTCGGCATGTCCGTATTGTCCGATGGGTGACCAATCCCGTACCGCCCCGTCAGACCCCCGACCAGCCGTGGCGGTCCGAGGGCGCCCCGCCGCCCCCGCCGCGCCGCCGGATGCCCGGCGGCTGGGGCGGGCTGATCCTCACCGCGCTGGTGGTGTTCCTGATCTCCGACCTGCTGCTGAGCTTCGTCGGCAACGGCGGGTCGACCACGATCTCGTACACCGAGTTCAACAACCAGCTGAACAGCGGCAACATCACCAAGATCTACTCCAAGGGCGACGCCATCGAGGGCAGCCTGAAGAACAAGGCGCCCAAGCCCGACGGCGGCAAGGGCGACTACACCGACTTCACCACCCAGCGCCCGGTGTTCGCCGACGACAACCTCTGGGGCACCCTCCAGGCGCAGAACGTCACCGTCACCGCCGAGCCGGTCGTACAGCAGCGCAGCTTCCTCGCCAACCTGCTGATCTCGCTGGCGCCGATGCTGCTGCTGATCCTGGTGTGGGTGCTGATGGCCCGTCGGATGGCCGGCGGCATGGGCGCGGGGGCGCTCGGGCGGAAGGCGCCGCCGAAGCCGGTCGACACCAGCGCCGGCCGGCGCACCACCTTCGCCGACGTGGCCGGCATCGACGAGGTCGAGGCCGAGCTGAGCGAGGTGGTCGACTTCCTCAAAAACCCGCAGGAGTACCGGAGGCTCGGCGCCAAGATGCCGCGCGGCGTGCTGCTCGCAGGCCCGCCCGGCACCGGCAAGACCCTGCTGGCCCGGGCGGTGGCGGGCGAGGCGGACGTGCCGTTCTTCTCCGCGTCCGCCTCCGAGTTCATCGAGATGATCGTCGGCGTCGGCGCCAGCCGGGTCCGCGAACTCTTCGCCGAGGCCCGCAAGGTGGCGCCCGCGATCGTCTTCATCGACGAGATCGACACCATCGGCCGGCAGCGCGGCGGCGGTGGCGGCATGGGCGGCCACGACGAGCGCGAGCAGACGCTCAACCAGATCCTCACCGAGATGGACGGCTTCTCCGGCTCCGAGGGCGTCATCGTCATCGCCGCCACCAACCGGGTCGAGATCCTCGACCAGGCGCTGCTGCGCCCCGGGCGCTTCGACCGCCGGATCACCGTCAGCCCGCCCGACCGCGGCGGCCGCGAGGAGATCCTGAAGATCCACACCAGGTCCGTCCCGCTGGCCACCGGAACCGACCTCGACCAGGTCGCCCGCACCACCCCCGGCATGACCGGCGCCGACCTGGCCAACCTGGTCAACGAGGCGGCGCTGCTCGCGGTCAAGCGCAAGCAGGACGCGGTCGCGCAGGCCGACCTCTCCGACGCGCTGGAGAAGGTCCAGCTGGGAGCCGTCCGGCCGCTGGTGATGCCCGCCGGGGAGCGCGAGCGCACCGCCTACCACGAGAGCGGCCACGCCCTGCTGGGCATGCTGCAGCCCGGTGCCGACCCGGTCCGCAAGATCACCATCGTGCCCCGCGGACGGGCGCTCGGCGTCACCCTCTCCACCCCCGACACCGACCGCTACTCCTACACCGAGCCCTACCTGCGCGGCCGGATCATCGGCGCACTCGGCGGCATGGCGGCCGAGCAGGTGGTCTACGGCATCGTCACCACCGGCGCCGAGAGCGACCTGGAGCAGGTCACCAACATCGCCCGCGGGATGGCCGGCCGCTGGGGCATGAGCGAGCGGGTCGGCCGGCTCACCGCCATCCCCAACGACAGCCAGGGCGCGTACGGGCTGTCCGCCGCGCCGACCACCCTGGACGCGGTGGACGAGGAGGCGCGGCGGATCGTCGCCGAGTGCTACGAGGACGCGGTGCGGTTGCTGGGCGAGCACCGCGGGAAGCTGGACGCCCTCGCCCGCGCCCTGCTCGACGCCGAGACGCTGGACGAGGAGGCCGCGTACGAGGCGGCCGGCGTGCCGCGCAAGGCGCTCGACCGGGCGTGAACGCCGCTCGGCCGCCTGTCCGACCGGATGTGAACGTCCCTCGGCGGCCTGTCCGACCCCGGGTGCCGGGCTCAGCCTGTCCGACTCAGGGTGCCGGGCTCAGCGCTCGGCGACGACGTAGCGGAAGAGGTTGACCATCCGGACCGAGCCGTCCGCCTGGACGTACGGATGCAGCGCCTCCTCCAGCTCCTTGGCCACCAGCGCCTCC
Source organism: Kitasatospora sp. NPDC048365 (assembly GCF_043200835.1). Classification (NCBI taxonomy): domain Bacteria; kingdom Bacillati; phylum Actinomycetota; class Actinomycetes; order Kitasatosporales; family Streptomycetaceae; genus Kitasatospora; species Kitasatospora sp. NPDC048365. The sequence goes on along the minus strand of NZ_JBICYJ010000036.1, from coordinate 40,716 downwards.
CCGGCGTCCGCCACCGCCCGCTCGAACAGCCCGGTGGAGAGCATGCCGCGCACCGCCTCGTCCAGGTCCGCGTAGGCGAACGGGCAGCTGACCCGTCCGCTGCCCGCCGGCCGCAGACCGGCACCGTTCAGCAGCCGCTCCATCGCTCCCGGAGCACTCAACCCGAACGGACCGCGCGCCGGGGGGCGCGGGGCGTGCCGGTGCGCCACCGCCAACACCGACGCGCTCTCGCAGCGCTCCGGCGGACCCCAGCTCGCCAGCACCACCTGACCACCCGGCAGCGTCCGCCGGGCAGCCGCGGCCACCAGCTCGGTCGGCCGCTCGGCGAGCGGCAGCTGCTCGAAAACCGTCACCAGCGAGTGGGCCGGCCGGGCGACGCCGTACGCCGAACGGGCGGCCACGCCGGCCGGTGAGGGGGAGAAGCGCGCGGCGCTGTCGAGGGCCGGCGGGGCGAAGCGTGCGGCGCTGTCCAGGACCGACGGGGCGAAGCGTGCGGCGGAGCCGGCGGCCCGCGAGGGCTCGGAACCGGGCGGCGAGGGTTCGAAGCCGGCTGCCGCGGGCTCCAGGCCGGCCGCCGACGCGGCGGGCCCGGGGGAGACCGCGAGGCCCCGACCCTGCGCCAGCTCCCGCAGCTCGGCGACGTCCTCCTCGCCGGTGACCTGCGCCCCGCGCTCCGCCGCCAGCAGCAGAGCCAGCCCCGAACGGCAGCCCAGGGCCAGCAGGCTGGTCGCCGCACCGACCTCCAGCCGCTGGTAGACGGACTGGTAGAGCGGGACCAGCATCCGCTCCTGGATCTCCGCCCAGTCCCGCGCCCGACCGTGCGACCCCGCGAGGGCCTGCGCCCCCGGGCGTTGTGCGGTGTCGCCGGTCATTTGCGCTGAAGCCATTCCGGTCTCCATTCCCGTCCGTGAGTCCCGGTGCCACCACGGATCCCGCTGTCACTCCGGATCCCGATGCCACCCTGAGTCCCGATGCCACGCTGCCGCCACCGGATGTCCTGCTCCCGCCCCCGGTCGAGCCCGCCCCGGTACCAGCGAACAGCGGCTCGGCCCCGGCGTCCAGACGGGCGGCGCGGGTTGTTGGTCGGACGGTGAAACCGATTCACAGTCCGCGCCCGGATCCCCGTACCATCTGCCCCATGGCTAAGGCACCCGTTCTCACCCCTCAGGCGGAAGACTTCCCCCGCTGGTACCAGGACCTCATCAACAAGGCCGAGCTGGCCGACAACGGTCCGGTGCGCGGCACCATGGTCATCCGACCGTACGGCTACAGCCTGTGGGAGCGGATGCAGCAGGAGATGGACGCCCGGATCAAGAAGGCCGGCGCCCAGAACGCCTACTTCCCGATGTTCATCCCGCAGTCGTACCTGACCAAGGAGGCCGAGCACGTCGAGGGCTTCGCCCCCGAGCTCGCGGTGGTCACCCACGGCGGCGGCAAGGAGCTGGACGAGCCGGTCGTGGTCCGGCCCACCTCCGAGACGATCATCAACGAGTACTTCTCCAAGTGGGTGCAGAGCCACCGCGACCTGCCGCTGCTGATCAACCAGTGGGCCAACGTGGTCCGCTGGGAGCTGCGCCCGCGCGTCTTCCTGCGCACCACCGAGTTCCTCTGGCAGGAGGGCCACACCGCCCACGCCACCTACGAGGACGCCCGCGACTACGCCTCGAAGATCCACACCGACGTGTACGGCGACTTCATGGTCAACGTCCTCGGCATCGACGTGGTGCTCGGCCGCAAGACCGCCAAGGAGCGCTTCGCCGGCGCCATCAACACCCTCACCCTCGAGGGCATGATGGGCGACGGCAAGGCCCTGCAGATGGGCACCAGCCACGAGCTGGGCCAGAACTTCGCCAAGGCGTTCAACACCACCTACCTGTCCGGCGGCTCCGAGCGCGAGCACGTCTGGCAGACCTCGTGGGGCGTCTCCACCCGCATGGTGGGCGGCCTGATCATGTCGCACGGCGACGACAACGGCCTGCGCGTCCCGCCGCGGCTCGCCGCCGTCCAGGCCGTCGTCCTCGCCATCAAGGGTGACGACGCGGTGCTGGCGAAGGTCCGCGAGATCGGCGCCGCGCTGGAGGCCGCCGGCGTCCGCGTGGTGGTCGACGACCGGACCGACACCCCCTTCGGCCGCCGCGCCGTCGACTGGGAGCTCAAGGGCGTCCCGCTGCGCATCGAGGTCGGCCCGCGCGACGTCGAGGCCGGTACCGCGATGCTCGCCCGCCGCATCGCCGGCGGCAAGGAGCCGGTCTCCATCGACTCGCTGGCCGCGACCGTGCCCGGCATCCTCGAGGAGGACCAGGCGCTGCTGCTCCGTCAGTCCCGCGAGCGCCGCGAGGCCCGCACGGTGGACGTCAAGACCATCGACGAGGCCATCGAGGCCGCCGCGACCGGCTGGGGCCGGATCTCCTGGGCCGAGCTCGGCCCGGAGGGCGAGGCCAAGCTGGCCGCGCAGGGCGTCTCGGTGCGCTGCATCATCGCGGCCGACGGCTCCGTCCCGGCCACCGACGACCAGGCCGGCAATCTGGCGCTCGTCGCCCGTGCCTACTGAGCGTCACCGCACCGTTCGACCTGCGTTCCGGCTGACGGACGTTCGAATTCAAGAACCCAGGTTCGCGTACTAGCAGTTGAGACTACTGACCGGTCAACTCCCGGCGGTCGAAAACTAGCGGTACGGTATACGGCCCGTGGCCCTGTCAATTCTCGGCGGGTCACGGGCCGTCCGCTTGGGGGTGCTGGGCCCCCGTGCGGTGCCGAGAGTCCGGCGAAACCCGTCGGGCACGAGAGTTGCAGGGGGTTGGTCTTGCGTCAGATCGGATCAGCGCAATTCGCGCGCGGATGTGCATTCCTGAGAGTTTGCTGGGAATTCCCGGAGGCCGGGAACTCGCGGAACATCGGCTCTCTTCCCATCGTTGGTACAGCGTGAGCACGACACAGCCCCTCGTCCTGGCGGCCGAACTGGCCGCCGCCTGGAGCGACATCCAGGCCCACCACCAGGACCTCCCCGACCTGGCCTCGCCCGAGGCGCTGATCGGCGAGTCCTCCTCGGCCTGTGGCACCCAGCTCAACTTCGAGCGGCTGCTGCACGAGGCCGCCCACGGGCTGGCTGCCGCCCGCGAGATCCGCGACACCTCGCGAGCCGGCCGCTACCACAACCGCCGCTTCCTGATGCTCGCCTCCGAGCTGGGCCTGGCCCACCCGGTCGAGCCGCACGCCAGCAGCGGTTTCTCCCAGGTCACCATGGACATCGCCACCCGCGAGCGCTACACCGGGACCATCGAGCGTCTCGACCGCGCCCTCGGTGCCCACCAGCTCGCCGTCACCGGCGAGGGCAACCACCGGACGTTCCGTGGCCCGGCGGCCCGGCACGGCTCCTCCGGCGGCGGCGTCCGCGTCAAGGCCGTCTGTGGCTGCGGCCGCAACGTCCGGGTCGTGCCGTCCGTGCTCGCCCAGGCCTCGATCGTCTGTGGCGCCTGCCAGCAGCCGTTCAAGATCGCCTGAAGCGGCTGACCTGGACTGAAAGCCGGGCCGGGACCATTGGTCGACGGCTCTACCGGGGGCGGGGGCCCTCGGTCGGGTCGTGGCCGGTCGTGACCGGTCGTGGTCGTGCCGTGGTCGCGTGCTTCCGCCGTGTCATCGGCATGCCGTGCTCTGCTGCTGCCGCTCTCCCCGGGCGCTGCTCCCCGTCCTGGCGCTGCCGCTGTGCGTTCCTCGGGGTGCCTGCGCTGCGCGCTCTCGGGGTGCCTGCGGTCAGGTCGACCTGCCCCTGTGTGGCACAATGGACAGCTGAGTACTCGGCAGCCGAGCAGGACCCTCTCTCCTAAAGGCTGGCGTGTCCCTTGAACGGCCCACCCCGCAACCCCACGCGAGGGTCGGTGCTGCTCACCCACGTCAAGTTCAGGAGAACCCACTCCAGTGGCAGTCAAGATCAAGCTCAAGCGTCTCGGCAAGATTCGCTCCCCGCACTACCGCATCGTCGTTGCCGACTCCCGCACCAAGCGTGACGGCCGCGCGATCGAGGAGATCGGCATCTACCAGCCGACCTACAACCCCTCGAAGATCGAGGTCGACAGCGACCGCGCCCAGTACTGGCTGTCCGTCGGCGCCCAGCCGACCGAGCCGGTGCTCGCCATCCTCAAGCTGACCGGTGACTGGCAGAAGTTCAAGGGCCTGCCGGCTCCGGAGCCGCTGAAGGTCGCGGAGCCGAAGGTCGAGGACTTCTCGCACCTGTTCGCGAAGGCCGTCGCCGGCTTCGAGGACGCCACCACCGGTGTCGCCATCACCCCGAAGGCCAAGAAGTCGGACAAGGCTGACGAGGCCGAGGCCGCTTCCACCGAGGCCTGAGCGTGATCGAGGAAGCCCTCGACCACCTGGTGAAGGGCATCGTCGAGCACCCGGACGAGGTGCAGGTGCGCTCGCGCAACCTGCGTCGCGGCCACACCATCGAGGTGCGGGTGCACCCCGACGACCTGGGCAAGGTGATCGGCCGGGGCGGCCGGACCGCGCGCGCACTGCGCACCGTGGTCGGCGCCCTGGGCGGACGCAACGTCCGGGTCGACCTGGTCGACGTGGACAGCCTCCGCTGACCTGCGACCACAGGATGTGAGGACCGGCCGGGACGTGACCGTCCCGGCCGGTCCTTCTGCATTCCCCGCTCCACGCTTCTCCTCTCCTGTTCTTCCCAGTTCACTTCCCCTCCCGTCCGCTCATTCGCTTGGAGAACGATCACCGTGCAGCTCGTCGTCGGCAGGATCGGCCGTGCCCACGGCATCAAGGGGGACGTCAGCGTCGAGGTCCGCACCGATGAGCCGGAGCTCCGGCTCGGCCCGGGTGCTGTGGTGATGACCGACCCGGCATCGGTCGGCCCGCTGACCGTCGAGTCCGGCCGCGTCCACAGCGGGCGGCTGCTGCTGCGTTTCGCCGGAGTCAAGGACCGCAACGACGCCGAGGCGCTGCGCGGAACGCTGCTGATCTCCGAGGTCGACCCCGAGGAGCGCCCGGACGACCCGGAGGAGTACTACGACCACCAGCTGATCGGCCTGGACGTCGTCCTCACCGACGGCACCCTGGTCGGCGAGCTCACCGAGGTCGTCCACCTCCCGTACCAGGACCTGCTCACCGTCACCAAGCCGGACGGCACCGAGGTGCTGGTCCCGTTCGTCTCGCAGATCGTGCCGACCATCGACCTGGAGAACCAGCGTGCCGTCATCACCCCGCCGGCCGGTCTGATCGACCCGGCGGACGCGGTGGTGGCCGGTTCCCGTGAGGTCGATGCCGATGCCGATGCGGGGGCCGGGGCTGCTGCCGATGTCGAGGCCGCTGCTGAGGCTGCTGCCGAGGCTGCTGCCGAGGCCGAGGGCGGGAGCGAGTCGGCGTGAGCGAGATGCGGATCGACGTCGTCACGATCTTCCCCGAGTACCTGGAGCCGTTGAACGTCTCCCTGGTCGGGAAGGCCCGTGCCCGCGGCCAGCTGGACGTGCACCTGCACGACCTGCGCGGGTGGACCACGGACATCCACCGGACCGTCGACGACACCCCCTACGGTGGCGGCCCCGGCATGGTGATGAAGCCCGAGCCGTGGGGCGCCGCGCTGGACTCCGTGCTGGGCCAGGGGCCCGAGGGCGAGGTGCCCACCCTGGTGGTGCCCACCCCGAGCGGTCGGCCGTTCACCCAGGAACTCGCGCAGGAGCTGGCCGGCTGCCGCTGGCTGGCCTTCGCCCCCGCCCGGTACGAGGGCATCGACCGGCGGGTCATCGAGGAGGCGGCCACCCGGATGCCGGTGGTCGAGGCGTCGATCGGCGACTACGTGCTGGCCGGCGGCGAGGTCGCCGTCCTGGTGATGGTCGAGGCGATCGCCCGGCTGCTGCCGGGGGTGCTCGGCAACGCCGAGTCGCACCGCGACGACTCCTTCGCCCCGGGAGCCATGGCCGACCTGCTGGAAGGCCCGGTGTACACCAAGCCGGCCGAGTGGCGCGGCCGGGAGGTGCCCGAGATCCTGCTCAGCGGCCACCACGGCAAGATCGCGCAGTGGCGGCGGGAGCAGGCCTTCGCCCGCACCCTCGCCAACCGGCCCGACCTGGTCGCCCGCTGGCAGCGTGCCGACTTCAGCAAGAAGGAGCGGGAGGCGCTCAGCGTGCTCGGCCTGGCGTGGGACGAGCAGCAAGGCCGATTTCTGAGCATGGCCGAGGCTGTGGAAGAATAGGCGACTGTTGTCTGTCGCTGGGCTCCCGCAAGGGGTCACGTGGACCGGTGCCCCCGCCACGGGGGGATCATCGTCAGCCGATGCGACCCGCAACACCTTCCCATTGAGACGAATTTCCGTGGGCGGCCCGTGGCGCCTGCGATGGAGAGCAACATGAGCAACAAGCTCGCTGCTGTCGACGCGGCTTCGCTGCGCACCGACATCCCGTCCTTCCGTCCGGGTGACACCCTCAAGGTGCACGTCCGGGTTATCGAAGGCAACCGCTCGCGCGTCCAGGTCTTCCAGGGCGTTGTCATCCGTCGTCACGGCTCCGGCATCGGTGAGACCTTCACCGTTCGCAAGGTCAGCTTCAACGTCGGTGTCGAGCGCACCTTCCCGGTGCACACCCCGGTCGTCGAGAAGATCGAGGTCGTGACCCGCGGTGCGGTTCGTCGCGCCAAGCTGTACTACCTGCGTGACCTCCGCGGCAAGGCTGCGAAGATCAAGGAGAAGCGCGACGCCTGATCGGCTGCGCTCCTGCTCAGCCCGGACGGGGCCTCCGAACGGCGTACGCCGTGAGGATAAGCTCAGCCCGATGAGCACGCACGAACCACCCGCGGACCGCGATGGCCGTCCTGTCCCTTCGGGGGCGGACCGGCCGTCGCGGTCCGTGGTCGTTTCCGGGGCTGAGGTCGCGGCCGCTTCTGAGGCGGCGGTCGCTTCTGAGGTCGCGGTGGCTTCTGATGCCATGGCCGAGGCGACCGGGACGCTCGTGGCGGAAGCGGTCACGGCTCCGGAGACCGGTGCCGATGGCAGTGGTGGTTCCGACGTCGCTGCGGCCGATGGAGCCGGGGCCGGCTCCGAGGAGGACTCCGCCGCTGCCGGGGAGCCTGCGGGCCACCGCTGGACGCGCGATCTGCTGTGGCTGGCGGCGGTGTGCGTCGCGGTGCTGCTCGTCGTGAACGCCTTCGTCGCTCGGCCGTTCGCGGTGCCGTCGGGCTCGATGGAGGGCACGCTGCAGCCGGGCGACAGGCTGGTGGTGAACCAGCTGGCGTACGCCTTCGGCGGGCACGTCCAGCGGGGCGACGTGGTGGTCTTCGACGGCATCGGTTCGTTCCTTCCGTACGCGGCGGAGCCGGCCGCGCCGCGCCGTGTCCTGTCGGGACTCGGGCTGGCGCCGGCGGGAGACACGGTCTTTGTGAAGCGGGTGATCGGCGTGGGCGGGGACCGGGTCACCTGCTGCGGCTCGGACGGGCGTCTCCGAGTCAACGGGGTCGCCCTGGACGAGTCGGACTATCTCTTCCCGGGGGACACGGCGTCCTCGGTGCCGTTCGACATCGTGGTGCCGCGAGGTGAGCTGTGGCTGATGGGTGACCACCGCAGTGCCTCCCGCGACTCCCGGGACCACCTCGGCGAGCCGGGTGGCGGGACGGTGTCGGAGGACAAGGTGATCGGCCGCGCGGACTGGGTGGTCTTCCCGGTCGGCCGGTGGACTTCGCTGGAGCGGCCTGCCGCCTTCGCCGCGACAGGGGGAACTGGTACGCATGGGGACCAGGGGTAAGGGCAGGTCCTCGGCCGGGGTTCAGCAGAGCCGGTCGGACGGCTCCCGGGCCGACGCGGACGTGACGGGCACGCGTGGGGGTAGGGACGTGGCCCGCGGGGGCTCGGGCGGTGACGTCCCGCGGGGGCGGGCCGAGCGCCGACGGACCGCGAAGCGGGCTGCCAAGCGCCAGCGCCGCTCGTTGTTGCGCGAGCTGCCGCTGATCGCGGTCGTCGCCGTGGTCATCGCGCTGGTGCTGAAGACGTTCCTGGTGCAGGTCTTCGTGATCCCCTCCGGGTCGATGGAGCAGACCCTGCAGATCGGCGACCGCGTCCTCGTGGACAAGCTGACCCCGTGGTTCGGCAATGAGCCGAGCCGGGGCGACGTGGTGGTGTTCAAGGACCCCGGTGGCTGGTTGGAACCGGACCACAAGCCCTCCTCGGACGGACCGGCGATGCGCCGGGTGAAGGGCGTACTGTCGGCTGCGGGTCTCCTTCCGTCCGAGGACGAGCGCGACTTGATCAAGCGGGTCATCGGTGTCGCGGGCGACACCGTCGAGTGCTGCGACGCACAGGGAAAGTTGAGCGTCAATGGAAAGCCGCTCGACGAGCCGTACCTGGCCGCGGGCAACGACCCGTCCAAGCTGACCTTCAAGGTGACGGTGCCGGCGGGCCGGCTGTGGGTGATGGGCGACCATCGGGACATCTCCGCCGACTCCCGCTACCACATGGCGAATCCCGGCTCGGGGACGATTCCGGTCGAGGACGTGGTGGGCCGCGCGTTCGTGGTGGCCTGGCCGCTCTCGCACTTCCGTCAACTCGAAGTGCCGGATTCACTCTCCTCGTTGCCGACCAGGGCGGCGGGCGAATCAGGGGCCGTTCGGCCGGATCCTGCGGAACCTCCGCTCGTTATGGGTGTGTTGGGTGTGCTTCCGGCCTTGGCGCGGCGCCGGAGGGCCAGCCGCGGGACCTGATCCGGGGGCCGGCGGGCGACCCGGCGAACTCACCCCGTCGGCGCGTGGGGCTCCGGCACGTCGATCGGGAGTGATAGAGAAGTGAAGTGCCGAAGTGCTCGGATCGGCGCCGGTGTCGGGCGTGCCCATGACGGGCAGGTCTGAGGCGGGCCGAGGGCCGATCACGAAGTGCGGTGCCCGCTGTGCGGCACTGAGGAGCGCGGGCGCGCGGGCGTCCGCACAGCAGGGAGGAGATGTCGTGGGGGATCTGGTGATCGGTGCTCGTTCGGGCACCCCGGAGCCCGAAGGGGAGCATGTGAGCGGCCCCGGCGAGTCGGATGGCATGGAGGGCGACTCCTTGGACGGAACTGGCACGGGCGAGGACCGGGCCGAGACGGCGGAGGACGGCGAGGAGGGCACCACCAGGCGTCCCAAGCAGCGGTCCTTCTGGAAGGAACTGCCGATCCTGATCGGCATCGCGCTGATCCTCGCCCTGGTGATCAAGACTTTCTTCGTCCAGGCGTTCTCCATCCCGTCGGGATCGATGGAGAACACCCTGCAGGTCGGTGACCGCGTCCTGGTGGACAAGCTCACCCCCTGGTTCGGCTCCGAGCCGGAGCGCGGTGAGGTCGTGGTCTTCCGTGACCCGGGCGGCTGGCTGAACGACGAGCCGGCCCAGCGGAGCGACAACGCCTTCGTCCGGGGCATCCAGGACGTCTTCAGCTTCATCGGCCTGATGCCGTCCAGCGACGAGAAGGACCTGATCAAGCGGGTCATCGCGATCGGCGGCGACACCGTCGAGTGCCAGGGCACCGGGCCGGTCAAGGTGAACGGCGTTGCGCTCGACGAGCCGTACATCTACCCGGGCAACACCCCCTGTGGCGAGAAGCCCTTCGGGCCGGTCCACGTGCCGAAGGGCAGCATCTGGGTGATGGGCGACCACCGCGGCGACTCGCTGGACTCCCGTTTCCACCAGGACCAGCCGGGTGGCGGCACGGTGCCGGTGGACAACGTGGTCGGTCGGGCGTTCGTGGTCGCGTGGCCGATCAGTGACTGGGCGACGCTGCCGGTGCCGGCGACCTTCGACCAGAAGGGGCTCTCTGCCGCCGCGCCGTTCGCTCCTCCGCTGGCCGGGGCCGCCGCGGCAGTGCCCGCGGTCTGGCTGCTGCGTCGGCGCCGCCGCTGACGTCGGCTCGGCACCGGGTCTCTGCCCCGGTGCCGCCGACGCGGATCCGGAGCCTGCTCCCGGTACGGATCCGCTTCCGCTGATCCGCGGCGAAGGCTTGCGCGGGCCGTGGTACTCGTGAGTAATCTGCTCGCACGTGCCACGGCCCGCAGCTTTTGCTCCGGCAGGCTGCGGCCGCCGGGCACGTCGGCGTCTCCGTCCGGAGCGCCAACCGGTGAGGAGAGGGCCAAGGCGATGAGCAGTGTCGCGGAGCGGACCACGCCCGCCCGTCCGGCCGGCCGTACCCGCCGCAGCACGGCCTCGGTCGTCCAGGGCCTGGTGATCGCGCTCGGGTTCGTGATGATGGTCGGCGGATTCGCGCTGATCGCCGTCGACTACCGGCCCTACAAGATCCCGACCGCGTCGATGACGCCCACCCTGGCGATCGGCGACACCGTCCTCGCCCGGAAGGCCGACGGCGGGTCGGTCGGGCGCGGCGACATCGTGGTCTTCCAGGACGACACCTGGGGCGCCGAGTCCATGGTCAAGCGCGTGGTCGCGGTCGGCGGCGACACCGTCGCCGGTGACGAGCGGGGGCGGCTGACCGTCAACGGCACGCCCGTACGCGAGCCGTACCTCGAGGACAAGCCGATACTCTCGGTGGCCTTCTCCGTGGCCGTGCCCGAGGGGCGGCTCTTCCTGCTCGGCGACGACCGGACCAACTCGCTCGACTCGCGCAGCCACCTCGAACTGGCGGCGGGCACGGTGCCGGCCACCGGGGTGCAGGCCCGGGTGGAGGCCATCGTCCTGCCGTTCTCCCGCGCGGGGACGCAGAGCCGGACGACCGCGTTCGACGGTCTCGGTGGCGAGCCGGCGCACCAGCCGGGGCCGCTTGTGCCGGCCGCCTGGGCGGCTGCGGGCGGTGCGGCGACGGTGGTGCTGGCCTCCGCCGCAGGCGGCGCGGTCCAGCTGGTCCGGCGCCTCCGCGGGCGGAGGGCCTGACCCGGGGCCCACGCGGGCACAGAGTCTCAGGACAGAGGTGATCCAGATGGCGGTGGAACGGCGTCGGGCCGTGCGCGTGCTGCTGCTGGACGCGGCCGACCGGATCCTGCTGCTGCACGGCTTCGACCCGGCCGTACCGGGCGTGACCTGGTGGATCACCCCGGGCGGCGGGATGGAGGCCGGCGAGGACGCGGTGGCGGCGGCCCGGCGGGAGCTGGCCGAGGAGACCGGGCTGACCGGGGTGGAGATCGGTCCACTGGTGGCGTACGGCATGACTGCTTTCTCCTTCCGAGGGCAGGAATTCGAGCAGGAACAGTGGTTCCACCTGGCCCGCACGGTGCGGACGGACGTGGAACCGACGGGAGGCGGCGCCGATGAACACGCTGTGCTGACGGCGGCTCGCTGGTGGACGGTGGACGATCTGCGGACCACTGGCGAAACCGTGTACCCGGCAGGTCTGGCCGATTTGGTCGAGCGCTTGCTCTCCGAAGGGCCACCAGTACCGCCGGTCACGCTCTGAGCGCGGTTGCGGTGGTCCACAATGGGGTGGACGTGACGAGTTGAGGGGACGCTTGGAATGAGTGCCGAAGACCTCGAGAAGTACGAGACCGAGATGGAGCTCAAGCTCTATCGGGAGTACCGGGACGTCGTCGGCCTGTTCAAGTACGTGATCGAGACGGAACGACGCTTCTATCTCACGAACGACTACGACCTGCAGGTGCACTCGGTGCAGGGCGAGGTGTTCTTCGAGGTGTCGATGGCGGATGCCTGGGTCTGGGACATGTACCGGCCGGCCCGGTTCGTTCGGAAGGTCCGGGTGCTGACCTTCAAGGACGTCAACATCGAGGAGCTCGCCAAGAGCGACCTGGAGCTTCCGTCGGACGACTCGGCCTTCGGCAACAACTGACCGGGGCGGCGACCGGAAGCAGCGGCAGTCCGGGACGGGGGTGCCCGGGCCACGAGACTGAACGGCGTCCACTGCCCCTGTCCAGAGGCGAGCCGGATTCTCACCCCCGCGGGTGACCCCGGTTGTCCACAACCCCGAGTTGTCCACAGGAATCCGGTGGGCGCTGGCCCGCCCGGCGCGACCACGGCAACCTCCCGACCCGGAGGTGACAGCCGTGCAGAGTTCCAACAACGGCCTCGGCCGCTACGGCGAAGAGGTGGCCGCCCGACGTCTCACCGAGGGCGGCCTGCGCATCCTGGAGCGCAACTGGCGGTGCCCGGACGGAGAGCTCGACATCGTTGCGCTGGACGGGGACACGATCGCTGTCTGCGAGGTGAAGACCCGCTCCGAGCGGGGCTTCCAGCAGCCCAGCGAAGGCATCGACGAGACCAAGGCCGACCGATTGCGCCGACTCGCCGAGCGCTGGCTGGCGGAGCGCTGGCCGGTCCATTTCTCCCGCCTCGCGCACGTCGTCGAGCAGACGTCAGGTAGCGGCGCTCCGGGCGAGCCACCCGTCGACGGGACCGCGCGAGGCCCAGCACCCCCACCGCCGGGCGGCGTCCGGATCGACCTGGTCGCCGTCGTCAACCGGGTCAAGGGCGCGGCCGAGGTCGAGCACCTGCGCGGGGCGGTGTGACATGGCCTTCGCCCGTACCTGCTCGGTCGCCCTGCTCGGCGTCGACGGTGTCGTCGTCGAGGTCCAGGCCGACCTGGAGCCCGGCATCGCCACATTCAGTCTGGTCGGCCTGGCGGACAAGGCCCTGTTGGAGGCCCGCGACCGGGTGCGGGCCGCCGTGGTCAACAGCGGCGAGAAATGGCCGCAGCGCAAGCTCACGGTCGGGCTCACCCCGGCTTCGGTCCCGAAGAGCGGAAGCGGGTACGACCTCGCCGTCGCCTGCGCCGTGCTCGCCGCCGCCGAGCGCCTGGATCCGTCCTCGATCGCGGGCCTGCTGATCATCGGCGAGCTCGGCCTGGACGGCCGGGTCCGCCCCGTCCGCGGTGTCCTGCCGGCGGTGCTCGCCGCCGCCGACGCCGGATACCGCGAGGTGGTCGTCGCCGAGCAGACCGCCGCCGAAGCAGCCCTGGTGCCCGGAGTGTCCGTCCGCGGAGTGCGCAGCCTCCGCCAGCTGATCGCCCTGCTCACCGGCGCGCCCGAGCCGGAGGAGCCGCCGGTCCTCGGCGCCGGCCTGCCCGACCCGATGGCCGCCGGGCTGCTGGTGCCCGGAGTCGGAGTCCGCAACCTCGCCGCCAACCACGACATCCGACCCGACCTCTCCGACGTCGCGGGCCAGTACGAGGCCCGACGCGCCCTGGAGATCGCCGCCGCCGGTGGACACCACCTCTACCTCAAAGGCCCGCCGGGCGCGGGGAAGACCATGCTCGCCGAGCGCCTGCCCGCCCTGCTTCCACCGCTCACCCACGCCGAGGCACTCGAAGTCACCGCGGTCCACTCCGTGGCCGGCCTCCTCCCCGCCGACCGACCCCTGGTCGACGCCCCGCCCTACTGCGCACCGCACCACTCGACCACCATGCCCGCGATCGTCGGCGGTGGCACCGGCCTGCCGAGACCCGGCGCCGTCTCGGTGGCCCACCGGGGCGTGCTGTTCCTCGACGAGGCACCCGAGTTCCCGGTCCGGGTGCTCGATGCCCTCCGCCAGCCCTTGGAGTCCGGCGAGGTGACCATCGCCCGCTCGGCAGGCTCGATGCGGCTGCCGGCCCGCTTCCTGCTCTGCCTGGCGGCCAATCCCTGCCCCTGCGGTCAGTACTCGATGAGAGGAGGGGGCTGCGAATGCACCCCGGTCATGGTCAACCGCTATCAGGCGCGACTCTCCGGGCCGCTGCTCGACCGGGTCGACCTCCAGGTGCAGGTCGCGGCCGTCACCAAGACCGAACTGATGGAGCGCGACCGCACGTCGGAGACCACCGCCACGGTCGCCGCCCGCGTACGCGCCGCCCGCGAGCGAGCGGCCGCCCGGCTCGTCGACACCCCCTGGCGCACCAACGGCGAGGTGCCCGGGCATGAGCTCCGCACCCGCTGGCGGCTCGCCCCAGGATCACTCGCCGACGCGGAGCGGGACCTGGAACGCGGCCTGCTGACCGCCCGCGGTCTCGATCGCGTCCTCCGCGTCGCCTGGACGGTCGCCGACCTGGCCGGCCGACCCCGGCCCGAACGCAGCGACATCAGGACCGCACTGACCCTGCGCACCGGTGTCCACCGCGGCCAGCCGCTCACCGACCCGCGGGCCGATCCGCACCGGGACCCCGACGCCGACCTGGGCGGCGAGTTCTGACGCCACGTCCGACCAGCCCCGACCAGCCCCGACCCGCGAAGGAGACGATCGTGACCCAGAGTTCAACGCCGAGCCTGACCAGTGGCCACCACAGCCCGGCCGCCGTCACGGCCTGCCGCGCCGAGACGGCTGCGGGCTCGCCCGTGCCGGCGGTCCAGATCGCGGTCCCCGTGCCGCTCCCCGAGCCGGGCCTTGCCGCGCGGCTGCGCCCTCGGCCGAGGCGGCCCCGCAACCGGCCGACCACACCCGGTCCGGTCGCCGGGCACGTCCGAGCGACGCCGTCGGCCGAGGCACGCGGCGCGCCTCGGCGAGGACCGGCGGCCTGCGCCCCGGGAGGACAGGCCGTGCCGTCAGCGGGGGGTGACCTCGACGTCGAGAACGTCTCCGATGCTGCGGTCACCGTCGGGGACGGTGGCCGCGCCGGAACCGGGGTCGGGGCCGGCTCCGACGCCGGTACCAGTGCGGGCATCAGCCCCGGGAACGGTGGTGAGGACGGCGCCAGGGGCGAGGGCGCCGCGTCGACCGCGCCGGGTACGGGGCGGTGGTCGGCGGACCGGGCCGCGCCCGAGACGGTGGGTGGCGGCCCCGCAGCGGCCGCTCCTGTGCCTCCAGCCGTCGAGTCACCCGCCGAGGTCGACCCCGAGAGGTGGGCCCGGGCCGCGCTCACCCGCCTGATCGAACCGGGCGACGCCACCATCGGGCGCGCCGTCGCACGGCTCGGCGCCCTGACGGTGGTGCGGGCGATCAGGAACGGCACAGCACCGGAACACCTCGGGCTCAGCTCGGCCAGGCTGGCCGCCTATCGAGCGCGCCTTCCGGAGATCAACCCGAGGGTGGATCTGGAGCGTGTGCGAACCCGCGGCGGCCGGTTCATCATTCCGGGGGACTCGGAGTGGCCCTCGCAGCTCGAGGATCTGGGGGACGGCCGGCCGGTCGGGCTGTGGATCCGCGGCACCGGTTCGCTGCGCCTGCTCGCCCTCCGCTCGGTCGCCGTAGTGGGATCCCGGGCCTGCACGCCGTACGGGAGGTATGTGGCCGGTCAGCTCTGCTCACAGCTCGCCGAGCGGGGGTGGGTGATCGTCTCGGGTGCGGCGTACGGCATCGATTCCGCCGCTCACCAGGGCGCCCTTGCGGTGGGCGGTACGACCGTGGCGGTACTCGCGTGTGGCGTCGACGTCGCGTACCCGCCCGGAAATGCGGGGCTGATCGAGCGCATCGCCGCGCAGGGGCTGGTGGTCAGCGAGCTCCCGCTCGGCACCCACCCCAACCGGTTCCGCTTCGTCCTCCGAAACCGCGTCATCGCCGCGCTCACCCGCGGGACGGTCGTGGTCGAGGCGGCGCTGCGCAGTGGTGCACTGAGTACGGCACGGCGGGCCCGGGACCTCAACCGGCACACCATGGGCGTCGCCGGGCCGGTGACCTCCGAACTGTCGGCCGGAGTCCACGCCCTGATCCGGAGTGGGGCGGCCACCCTGGTGACGGACGGGGCCGAAGTCGGCGAACTGATCGGCGCGATCGGCGAGGACCTCGCGCCTCGGCGCGCCGGACCGGTTCTCCCACGAGACCTGTTGGAACCCCCGGTGGCCAGGGTCCTGGAGGCGGTCCCGGCCAACGCCGAGGGCGCGCCACCCGAACGGCTCGCCCGCCAGGCGGGCCTGACGCTCGACGAAACGATGAAACGGCTCTACGAGCTCGGTTCGCTGGGCTACGTCGAACGCTTCGGCACCCACTGGCGGCTTGTCAGGCGACGCCGGCAGGAACTGTAGGAGGCCGCGGTCGGAGGCCGGAGAGGGGAGGGCATCGGGGAGGTGGTCGACGGACACACGGTGATTGCCGGAGATCGCCGAGCCGAAGACCGTCGACCGGGGGGCGACGCGCACATGGTGGCGACCGGTGATCGGCACCGGCGACCACCGCGGGCGACCCCGGTCCCGGTCCAACCCCCGCCCAGCTCCGGAACCGGCGATCGGCGACACGAGGCGGCGCGCGCCGCGCCGTCCGCGCCGCCCGTCGGACCGGCCAGTTCAGCGGGACACGCCGGGGCGGAGCAGTGGCGCCACCGGATCGGGGGACGACCGAGTGGCGGTAGCACTATGCAGCGACTTGGTCACGCTACGCTCCCTATGGCTTCCCTATCAGCACATGACTCGGCAGAACGGCGCAGACCAACGCATGCCCACACACATTCCCGGACACCGGGTGACCGGTGGCGCCCGGTCCCCCGAAGGGACGGGGGCCGAGAACCGCTCCGCCGCAGAGCTCCAGCCGAAGGGGCCGGGGCGGCTGGGGCTGGCGCGCAAGGTCGCCCCGCCGCAGGCGCCCGGCCAGCCCGTCGCGGGTCAGCCGATGACGACGGGCCAGCCGTCAGCCCTGCGGCGAGCCGTCGGTCCGGCCGGCCCGGGCCGCCCTTCGGACGACCGTCCAGTCACAGCCGTGCCCCCTGCGCCGTCCGCGCCACCGGTGGCTCCACCTGCAGGGCCAGCGGTGCCTGGCATTCCCGCCGCGCCCAGCATTCCCGCGGCACCCGCCGGCCCGCCGGTGCCCACCATTCCGGGTGCACCTGGTGTGCCCGGTGGGCCGGCTCCGGCTGTGCCCGCTGGACCCGGGGCGTCCCTGCCAGGTCGGCCGGCCGGCCCCCGGAGCGCTGCGGCTCAGGCTGCCGGTGGCCCCGGAGCGGTGGGTCAGCCGACCATCGGTCAGTCGCCGTCCGGTCGCCGGCGGGAGCGTGATGGCCGGACCGCCTCCGGGCCGTCGGTGACGAAGCCGTCGGCGGCGCGGCCCGCAGGAGCCAGAAGGGCTGCGAACAAGCCTCCGGCAGCTCGCTCCGAGACGGCTCGGCCGGCGGACGCCGGTGCGGAGGCCGCCACGCAGGGCAGCCGGTCCGGACCGGGCGCGGCAGCCGCGCCGACGCTGGTTCCCGCTCCGGTCCCTGCCCCGGCGTCGTCGGCTCCTGCCGCTGCCCCCGCCGCGTCTGCAGCGGCCTCGATCCCTGCCGCCACCGCCCCCGGTTCTGCCGGGAAAGGCGCCAACCCCAACCCCAACCCGAGCCCCAACCCCGAGCGCACGGAGCTGGAGAATCTCTGGCGCTCCTACAAAGAGACCGCTGACCCCCGGCTGCGCGAGCAGCTGATCCTGCACTACTCACCGCTGGTCAAGTACGTGGCCGGCCGGGTCGGTGTCGGTCTGCCGGCCAACGTCGAGCAGGCGGACTTCGTCTCGTCGGGCGTGTTCGGGCTGATCGACGCGATCGAGAAGTTCGACATCGACCGGGCGATCAAGTTCGAGACCTACGCGATCAGCCGGATCCGCGGCGCGATCATCGACGAACTCCGCGCGCTCGACTGGATTCCACGTTCGGTCCGGCAGAAGGCAAAAGCGGTCGAGCGGACCTACGCCACCCTGGAGGCACGGCTGCGGCGTACGCCGCACGAGCCCGAGGTCGCGGCGGAGATGGGCATCTCGCTGGACGACCTGCGCACGATCTTCAGCCAGCTGTCTCTGGCCAACGTGGTCGCCCTGGACGAGCTGCTGCATTCGGCGGGCGACGGCGGCGATCGGCTCACGCTGATGGAGACGCTGGAGGACAGCGGTGCCGACAACCCGGTCGAGATCGCGGAGGACCGCGAGCTGCGCCGACTGCTGGCGACGGCCGTCAACACGCTGCCGGAGCGGGAGAAGACCGTGGTGACGCTCTACTACTACGAGGGGCTGACGCTCGCGGAGATCGGACAGGTGCTCGGGGTCACCGAGAGCCGGGTCAGCCAGATCCATACCAAGTCGGTGCTGCAGCTCAGGGCCAAGCTCTCCGACGCGCGGTGAGCACCCGCACGCCCCGGTGAGCACCCGCAGGCCCCGGCGGGCGGGCGAACCTGTGGTGACTCGCCCCGCCGCCGCCCCATCTCCTCCTCAGTGGAGGTCGTGGTCGAGTGGGAGCAGCCGTGCCCGCCCGACGCCGAACAGGGCGAGCGGGTCGAGATAGCGGTCGCCCCGTAGTAGTCCCCAGTGCAGGCAGTCCGTCGCGCAGTGGCCCGTGCCCGTGGCGACGGTGCCGATGGGCTGGCCGGCGGCCACGGCGGTGCCGACCGGTACGGTGCCCGCGACCGGCAGGTAGGTGGTCCGCAGCGGCGGACTGCCCGAACCGGGGTGGGTGACGGTCACCACGGGGCGGCCGGCGACCATCCCGGAGAAGGTCACCACCCCGGGTGCAGCCGCCCGTACGGTCGCGCCCTCGGAGGCGGCGAGGTCGACCCCGCGATGCCCCGGCGCCCAGCGGACCGGCGGGGCGTCGAAGCGCTGCCGCAGCCCGTCCCGCCCGCCCACCGGCCACGCCCGCCCCGCACCGGGGCCGACCCCGCTCGTCAGCGGCCCGCCCCGGGGCGGCATCGCTCCGCCCCCGGCCACCACCGATCCCGCCGAGACCAGCGCCACCGCGGACCCAACCGGCGCGACCGGCCCCACCGGCCCGCCGGTCATCGCCCCCAACAATGCCAGCCCCACCACTAATGCCGGCCCCACCACGCATGCAGACCCCGTCACCCGACCGCCATCACCCCGCGTACGAACAGCCATGCACCAGAGCTTGCCGCCGCCCGCCGTTCCCGGCGACGGCCGACGCGGCCCCTGTGGACAACTCCGCCCTGTGGACGACCGCTGTCCCTCACATGGGTGAACCTGGGTGAACGGCAGACGGCGACAGCGCGTCCCGGCCGCCCCGACGGGCGTGGTCGCCCGCCTGGAGTCGCCCGCTGCTCGGCGCTTCCCGTACACTTCACACGCGACCCGGTCTGCCGGGTCGACTTCGCACGCCCCGCCACCGGTGGAGCGGCCGCCCCTTCGAGGGTCCGGTCGCCGCCCGCCCGGTGCGAGTGCCGCTCGGTCCGCCGGGCCTGTCGCAGCCGAAAGGCCGCACAGGCGGCGCGGCTGGCACGTCGGGGCGTCAGGCGTGGCGGTCGCCCGACTGCCGCGGACAAACCGAGAGCCCCGGCACCCCGTCCTCCCGCCCCTGGCGGGCCGGCGGCGCGCCGGGCAAGCACACGAGGAGTACGGCACATGGCCGTCGTCACGATGCGGGAGCTGCTGGAGAGCGGCGTCCACTTCGGTCACCAGACCCGTCGTTGGAACCCGAAGATGAAGCGCTTCATCTTCACGGAGCGCAACGGCATCTACATCATCGACCTCCTGCAGTCGCTGAACTACATCGACCGCGCCTTCGAGTTCGTCAAGGAGACCGTTGCCCACGGTGGCAGCATCCTCTTCGTCGGCACCAAGAAGCAGGCCCAGGAGGCCATCGCCGAGCAGGCTGCGCGCGTGGGCATGCCCTACGTCAACCAGCGCTGGCTCGGCGGCATGCTGACCAACTTCTCGACCGTCTACAAGCGCCTGCAGCGCCTGAAGGAGCTCGGCGAGATCGACTTCACGGATGTGGCCGGCTCGGGCCTCACCAAGAAGGAGCTCCTGGTCCTCCAGCGCGAGTACGACAAGCTGGAGAAGACCCTCGGCGGTATCCGCGACATGCAGCGCGTGCCCAGCGCGATCTGGATCGTGGACACCAAGAAGGAGCACATCGCGGTCGGCGAGGCCCGCAAGCTCAACATCCCGGTTGTCGCGATCCTCGACACCAACTGCGACCCCGACGAGGTCGACTACAAGATCCCGGGCAACGACGACGCGATCCGCTCCGTCACCCTGCTGACCCGCGTGATCGCCGACGCCGTCGCCGAGGGTCTGAAGTCCCGTGCCGGTGTCGCCAAGGGCGACGTCAAGGCTGAGCCGGGTGCCGACCAGCCGCTGGCCGACTGGGAGAAGGACATCATCGAGGGCGCCAAGGCCGACGAGGCCCCCGCCGCCGAGGCTGTCACCGAGGCCCCCGCCGAGGCTGCTGCCGAGGCTCCGGCCGCCGAGGCCGAGCAGGCCTGACGCACTACAGGGTGAGGGGCACCGGCCGGTAGGAAGCCGGTGGGTGCCCCTCTCTCCCGTGCCGGGGCTGAACCACGAGCCCCGGCGCCTCCCCACGCAGACACGCGAGACGTGAGAAGAGATCACACCATGGCGAACTTCACCGCCGCGGACGTCAAGAAGCTCCGTGAGCTGACCGGCGCCGGCATGATGGACTGCAAGAAGGCGCTGGACGAGGCCGAGGGCGACGTCCAGAAGGCCGTCGAGCTCCTTCGCATCAAGGGCCAGAAGGGCGTTGCCAAGCGTGAGGGCCGTGACGCCTCCAACGGCGCCGTCGCCTCCCTCATCGCCGAGGACGGCAAGTCCGGCGTCCTGGTCGAGCTGAACTGCGAGACCGACTTCGTCGCCAAGGGTGGCAAGTTCGTCGAGGTCGCCAACGCGATCGCCGCGCACGTCGCCGCCACCTCCCCGGC
The DNA here is from genome assembly GCF_043200835.1 of Kitasatospora sp. NPDC048365. Lineage (NCBI taxonomy): Bacteria > Bacillati > Actinomycetota > Actinomycetes > Kitasatosporales > Streptomycetaceae > Kitasatospora > Kitasatospora sp. NPDC048365. The sequence continues at coordinate 20,271 of NZ_JBICYJ010000036.1, read as the reverse complement.
CGACCTCGACGCCGCCCTGGCCTCCGAGATCGCCGCCGGCCAGACCGTCCAGCAGTTCGTGGACGAGGCCAACGCGACCCTGGGCGAGAAGATCGTCTTCCGTCGCTTCGCGCAGTTCGACAACGACGGCTTCGTCGGTGTCTACATGCACAAGTCCGACCCGGACCTGCCGCCGACCATCGGTGTCCTGGTCGAGCTGGACAAGGCCGACGCCGCCACCGCCAAGGACGTCGCGCAGCACATCGCCGCCTTCGCGCCGAAGTACCTCTCCCGCGAGGAGATCCCGGCCGAGGACCTGGAGAACGAGCGCCGCGTCGCCGAGGCCACCGCTCGCGAGGAGGGCAAGCCCGAGGCTGCCCTGCCGAAGATCGTCGAGGGTCGCGTCACCGGCTTCGTCAAGGAGAACGCCGTTCTCGAGCAGGCCTTCGCGAAGGACAACAAGAAGACCGTCGCCAAGGTCCTCGAGGAGGCCGGCGTCTCCCTCAAGCGCTTCGTCCGCTTCCGCGTCGGCGCCTGAGACCGTTCCCTCACGCTTCCGACCTAAGGTAGGAAGCGGCCCGCTCGACAGGGCGGGAGGAACGCGCCGTGCGCGCCCCCAGCACCCTTCGGGGGCGGCGTCGGCACCATGAACGACGAGGAGGCCATTGCCGTGCAGGACACCGAACCGGTTCCCGCGGCAATGGCCTCCTCTTGTGTAACCGCAGGTCCGGGTCCGCACACCCGGCTCTGCGCGCAGTAGCCGAACAGCAGGCGGAGAAGGAGAAGTCCATGCAGGAGACGCAGGAGACCGCACCGGACGGCGCGCGCCGTCGGGTTCTGCTCAAGCTGTCCGGCGAGGCGTTCGCCGGCGGTGGCGGCCTCGGCGTCGACCCGGACGTGGTGCACGCCATCGCCCGTGAGATCGCCACCGTGGTCCGCTCGGGCACCGAGGTCGCGATCGTGATCGGCGGCGGTAACTTCTTCCGTGGCGCGGAGCTGCAGGTCCGCGGCATGGACCGGTCCCGCTCCGACTACATGGGCATGCTCGGCACCGTGATGAACTGCCTGGCGCTCCAGGACTTCCTGATCAAGGAGGGCATGGAGACCCGGGTCCAGACCGCCATCACCATGGGCCAGGTCGCCGAGCCGTACCTGCCGCTGCGGGCGATCCGGCACCTGGAGAAGGGCCGAGTGGTGATCTTCGGCGCCGGTATGGGCATGCCGTACTTCTCCACCGACACCACGGCCGTCCAGCGCGCGCTGGAGATCCACGCCGACGTCCTGCTGATGGGCAAGAACGGCGTGGACGGCGTCTACGACTCCGACCCGCGGTCCAACCCGGCGGCGGTCAAGTTCGACGCGCTGGACTACACCGAGGTGATCTCCCGCGACCTCAAGGTGGCGGACCTGACCGCGATCACGCTGTGCAAGGACAACGGCCTGCCGATCCTGGTCTTCGAGCTGCTCGCCGAGGGCAATATCGCCCGTGCGGTGAAGGGTGAGAAGATCGGCACACTCATCAGCGAGGATTCCGCCCGGGCCTGACGGCCGGGGGCCATGAGCAGCAACAGCCGTCCGGGCCACCGGTACGGGACAACAGCAGATGATCCGGACAGGGAGCAGACAGTGATCGATGAGACCCTCCTCGAGGCCGAGGAGAAGATGGAGAAGGCCGTCGGGGTCGCCAAGGACGACCTCGCCGCCATCCGTACCGGCCGCGCGCACCCGGCGATGTTCGCCAAGATCGTCGCGGAGTACTACGGCGCCCTGACGCCGATCAACCAGCTCGCCTCCTTCTCCGTCCCGGAGCCGCGGATGGCCATGGTCACCCCGTTCGACAAGACGGCGCTGAAGGCCATCGAGACCGCGATCCGCGACTCCGACCTGGGCGTCAACCCGTCGAACGACGGCTCCGTCATCCGCGTGGTGCTCCCGCAGCTCACGGAGGAGCGCCGCCGCGAGTACATCAAGCAGGCCCGCGGCAAGGGCGAGGACGCCAAGGTCTCCGTCCGCTCCATCCGCCGCAAGGCGAAGGACGCGATCGACAAGCTGGTCAAGGACAAGGAGATCGGCGAGGACGACGGCCGCCGCGGCGAGAAGGAGCTCGACGACCTGACGGCCAAGTTCGTGGCCCAGATCGACGAGCTGCTGAAGCACAAGGAAGCCGAGCTGCTGGAGGTCTGACGCCGCCGCCCGGGCCGCCCGCCCGGGTACGACCGCAGACCCGCAGACCCCGCTACCGCCCCGGGCCGACATCCGACCCGGGGCGGCGGCCCCGGCCCGGGCCGACCCGAACGGGCCACGCGCGGCTGCCTCCGGTGTACCCGGAGGGCAACGCGGCACAGACTCTGATCATGCCTGTCCAGGAGACCTCCGTGGCCCAGCCCGACCAGCAGCCCCGCAAGCCGCGCGGCGGCCGCAATCTGCCCGCCGCGATAGGCGTGGGCGTCGGACTCGGCGCGGTGATCGTCGCTTCGCTGTTCGTGGTGAAGGCCGTCTTCCTCGCCGTGGTGGCCGCCGCCGTCGTGGTCGGCATCTGGGAGCTGACCAGCCGGCTCGCCGAGCGCAAGGACATCCACGTCCCGCTGCCCCCGCTGCTGATCGGCGGCGTGGCGATGCTGGTCACCGGCTACTTCGCCGGCGCCCAGTGGGCGGCCGCGCTGCTCGGCCTGACCGGCGTGGCGCTGATGATCGCCCGGATGTCCACCCCGCCGGAGAACTACCTCCGCGACATAACGGCCGGCGTCTTCACCGCCTTCTACGTGCCGTTCCTCGCCACCTTCGTCGCGCTGATGCTGGCCGCCGACGACGGCGCCTGGCGGATCCTGATCTTCCTGGTCGTCACCATCTGCAGCGACACCGGCGCGTACGCGGTGGGCTACAAGTTCGGGAAGAACAAGCTCGCGCCGACCATCAGCCCCGGCAAGACCCGCGAGGGCCTGGCGGGCGGCATCGGACTGTCGATGCTGGCCGGCGCGCTGCTGATGCAGTACGTCATCGACGACGGCACCTGGTGGCAGGGCCTGATCCTGGGCGGCTGCGCGGCCGTCACCGCGACCCTCGGCGACCTCGCCGAGTCGATGATCAAGCGCGACCTCGGCATCAAGGACATGGGCACCCTGCTCCCCGGCCACGGCGGCATCATGGACCGGCTCGACTCCCTGCTGCCGACCGCGCCGGTGGTCTGGTTCCTCCTCACCGCCTTCGTCGGCGGCTGACCGGGCGGCCCACCCGCACACCACGGAGCCCCCGCACCACACGAAGCCCCCGGCCGCCCGAGCGGCCGGGGGCTTCGCCGTTCCCCTCAGAGCACGCCCACCAGCACGATGACCAGGGCGGGCAGTGCGACGAAGACGGTGCCGAGATACGCGGCGAGGACCCACCGGCGCTCGGAGGCGAGGCGGGCGAGGCTCTCGGCGCAGAACAGCGGTACGGGCCGCAGGAACGGGATCACGTAGATCGCGACGATCGCGAAGACGTTGTAGATCAGGTGCACGAAGGCCGCCTGCAGGCCGATCTTCGCGTCCTGGCCGACGCCCGCGAACGCCGCGAAGACCACCGTGAACGTCGTGCCGAGGTTGGAGCCGACGACGGGCGGGCGGACCACCGCCCTCGCCCGGCGCCGGGCTCACGGACACCAGGAGCCGCCGGTCCGGCTCGCCCGGGCTTCCACCGTGTAGCCCTGCTCCCCCTCGAATGCCCAGGACACCGCGAGATGGGAGGTGACGCCGTCGATCTGCTTGGTGAAGCAGAGGCCGATCCGTTCGCCGGTCGGGTCGTGGCGCCAGGTGGGTTCGTCCGGCTCGGGCGGAGCCGCCAGCCAGCCGTTGCGGACGGCGGCCGCCCGGTAATGGGCGACGACGTCCGCGCGCCGGGTGGGCTCGGCGTACGACTGGCCGGCGTACGCGAAGCGGTCGTCCTCGTCGCAACCGGTGGACGACTCGCCGTCGACCTGCGCTCCTTGCGGAGTGCCGAGCGTCCGGACCTGGGCGGCCAAGGGGTCCTGCAGTGCCGCGTCCGCGGAGGTGCAGCCGTAGATCCCGCCGTTGAGGGCCCACCAGCCGCCGGCGACGGCGAGTGTGCCGAAGACCAGTCCGCCCGCAACGGCGGACACCCCCACCCGAAGATCGTTCACGGCCGGGAGCGTACCGGCCGGCAGCGGCCGGGAGAACCCCGAGCACCCGTACCTGGAGTGAGGGCACCGGTCCGTCAGGCGGAGTTCACGTCCGGGGGCCGTCCATGGGCCGTCTGCCGTCTGCCGTCTGCCGTCTGCCGTCTGCCGACAGTCGAGGGCGGGCCCCTGGGCCAAGCGGGACACGGGCCAGTACTCCGGATCTGCGACACTGGACGGACCATGCCTAAGCCCGGAGAACTGACCTTTGTCGCGCCGCGCGGCGCAAAGCCCCCGCGACACCTCGCCGACCTCAGCCCTGCCGAGCGCAAGGAGGCCGTCGCCGAGCTGGGCGAGCAGCCGTTCCGCGCGAAGCAGCTGTCCAACCACTACTTCGGCCGGATGTCGAACGACCCGGCGGGCTGGACGGACATTCCCGCCGCCAGCCGGGAGAAGCTGACCGAGGCGCTGCTGCCGGACCTGATGTCGGTGGTGCGGCACGTGTCGTGCGACGACGACGACACCCGCAAGACGCTGTGGAAGCTGTTCGACGGCACGCTGGTCGAGTCGGTGCTGATGCGCTACCCGGACCGGGTCACCATGTGCATCAGCTCGCAGGCCGGCTGCGGCATGAACTGCCCGTTCTGCGCCACCGGCCAGGCGGGGCTGACCCGCAACCTGTCGACGGCGGAGATCGTCGAGCAGATCGCCTCGGGCATGCGCGACCTGAAGACCGGTGCGGTGCCGGGTGGCGAGGCGCGGCTGTCGAACGTCGTGTTCATGGGCATGGGCGAGCCGCTCGCCAACTACAACCGGGTGCTCGCGGCGATCCGCCGTCTCACCGATCCGGCGCCGGACGGCTTCGGGCTGTCGCAGCGCGGCATCACGGTGTCGACGGTCGGCCTGGTGCCGGCGATGAACCGGTTCGCGGACGAGGGCCTGAGCTGCCGGCTGGCGCTGTCGCTGCACGCGCCGGACGACGAGCTGCGGGACGAGCTCGTCCCGGTCAACACCCGGTGGAAGGTCGCCGAGGTGCTGGACGCCGCGTGGAACTACGCGGAGAAGTCCGGCCGGCGGGTGTCGATCGAGTACGCGCTGATCAAGGACATCAACGACCAGGCATGGCGGGCGGACCTGCTCGGCCGGCTGATCAAGAACCACCGCGTGCACGTGAACCTGATCCCGCTGAACCCGACCCCGGGCTCGAAGTGGACGGCCTCCCGGCCGGAAGACGAGCGCGAGTTCGTCCGCCGCCTGCAGGCGCACGGCGTCCCGACGACGGTCCGTGACACCCGCGGCCAGGAGATCGACGGCGCCTGCGGTCAGCTCGCCGCGGCGGGCTAGGCAGCAAGCACACGCAAGGACGCAAGCAAGCAGCAGGGGCGCGAGGGGTATCTCCCTCGCGCCCCTGCTGCTGTTCGGCTAGCCGAGTGCGTAGGCCGCCAGGATCGCGGTGGCCCCGCCGGTGATCAGCAGCACGGTGCCGGCGGCGACGGTGCGCAGGGTGGCGGCGCCGGCGAGCAGGCCGGGCGGGGTGCCGAGGCGCAGCAGGTCGTCGGTGACGGGGCGGCGGGCGGCGCGGAGTTCGAGGACCCGGGCGACGACCGCGGCGCCGGCGCAGCCGATGATGAGGACGCCCTCGATGACCGGGAGCGGTTCGGCGGTGCCGGGTGTGCCGGTCCAGTGCCGGGCGGCGGTGAGGACGAGGGCGACCGCGAGGGCGAGGACGGCCAGCGGACTGCCGAGGCCGCGGGCCTGGGCGGTGAGGCCGCGGCCGGCGAGCAGGCGCAGCGGGGCGGGCCGTCCGAGCGGGAGCAGCCGCCCGGCGACGGCGAGCAGCGGCGCGGTGAGCAGGGCGATGCCGGTGGCAGCGAGGGCCCAGCCGATGAGGACGGCGGCGCTGGTGGCGCCGAGTCCGGCGGGCAGGTCGATGGGCTTGCCGTCGACGGCGGCGCCGGGGCGCAGCCCGTACAGCTCGAGGGCGAGGCCGACGAGGGTGAGGCCGATCGGCAGGGCGAGCCGGAGCGGGGCGAAGTCGTAGTCGGCGGCGGGTTCGGCGGGCCGTCCGGGCAGGCCGTCGGGGAACCGGATCGCGCAGGCGGCGGAGACTCCGGCGACCAGCGGGAGGGCGGCGAGCAGGACGACCGGTGCGGCGGCGGGCAGCGGGACTCCCATGCCGAGGTCGGCGGCGAGCTCGGGTCCGGCGATGTCGTTGCGCAGAATCAGGAAGACCAGCAGGGTGGCGGCGCCGCCGAGGGTGCAGGCGGCGGCGATCTCGCCGCCGACGAGCAGGCGGATTCGGCGCGGTCCGGCACCGGCGGCGGTCAGACCGGTGATCCGTTCGGGCTGCTGCGCGGGGACGGCGCGGGCGGCGACGGCGGCGAACCAGGCCACGGCGGCGAGCGGCGGCAGGCACCAGAGCAGGCGGGGGAGCGAGGCTCCGGCGGGCTCGCTGAGGGCGCGGCCGAGGGCGCGGAGCAGGAAGGCGGCGACCACGGCGGCGGCCGCGGTGGTGAGCGTCCAGCGCGCGAGGTCGAGGGTGCGGTAGCCGCGGGCGAGTCTGAGGTAGTACACCGGGCTTCCCCCTACCGGCTCGTCACGCCGGCGGCCGGGGCGGCGGCGGGAGCGGCGGTGGAGGGAGCGGCGGTGGAGGACGGGGCGGCGGTGGCAACCGCTCCGGGGGCGGCCGCCGAGGGGGCCGGGACGAGGCGTCCGTCGACCAGGGTGACGGTGCGGTCGGCGTAGCGGGCGAGCTCCGGGTCGTGGGTGGCGAGCACCAGGGTGAGCTGGTGGGAGCGGGCGGCGCTGGCGAGTATCCGCAGGACCTGGTCCTGGGCGTCGTGGTGCAGGGTGGCGGTCGGCTCGTCGGCGAAGACGACGGGCGGCATCGGGGCCAGGGCCCGGGCGACGGCGATCCGCTGGCGCTGGCTCTGGACCAGCTCGGCCGGGCGCAGTCGGGCGCAGTCGGCGACGTCGAGGCGGTCGAGCCATTCGCCCGCGGCGGTGTACGCGGCCTTGTGGCCGGCGCCGGCGAGCAGCAGCGGCAGGGCGACGTTCTCCCGGGCGGTGAGCTCGGGGACGAGGTGGGGCTCGGAGCCGACGAAGCCGAAGCGTTCGCGACGGAGCTTCTCCCGGCCCGCCCGGCCGAGGGTGTGGACGGGGGAGCTGTTGAACCAGACCTCGCCCTCGTCGACCGGGAGCAGGGCGGAGAGGCAGCCGAGCAGGGTGGACTTGCCGCTGCCGCGCGGGCCGGTGACGGCCAGCATCTCGCCCTCGCGGACGCCGAGGGACACCCCGCGCAGGGCGGGACTGCCGTGGTGGGACTTGACGATCCCCCGGGCCCAGAGCACGTCGTTGTCGGGCGGGGCCGCTGACATGAGTTCCATCCAGGTGCCGACGCGAATATGACAGTCGTCAGATTAGAACGATCAGGTCGCGGCGCGGTTGCGGCGCACGGATCCATTCAGGGGCATTTGCCCACGAAAGCGGCGCGTTGTGCCGGGAATTACGTCGCGAACTACGCCACGGGTACGCCGAAGGGCGGTCCCGGAGACACTCGGGACCGCCCTTCGGCGGAGGGTGGGACGAAAGGTCAGATCTTGGCCCACGCGTCGGTGAGGCTGACCCGCAGGATCTGCTCGATCTCGTCGAAGGTCGACTGGTTCGAGATCAGCGGCGGGGCCAGCTGGATGACCGGGTCGCCACGGTCGTCGGCGCGGCAGTACAGGCCGTTGTCGAAGAGCGCCTTCGACAGGAAGCCGTAGAGGACGCGCTCGACCTCGTCGTCGTTGAACGACTCCTTGGTGACCTTGTCCTTCACGAGCTCGATGCCGTAGAAGTACCCGTTGCCGCGCACGTCGCCGACGATCGGGAGGTCGCGCAGCTTGTCCAGGGTGCCGAGGAAGTTCGCCTCGTTGTCCAGGACGTGCTGGTTGAGGCCCTCGCGCTCGAAGATGTCGAGGTTGGCCAGCGCCACCGCGGAGGACACCGGGTGACCGCCGAAGGTGTAGCCGTGCAGGAAGGTGTTGTCACCCTTGTAGAACGGCTCGGCGATGCGGTCCGAGATGATCGTGGCGCCGATCGGGGAGTAGCCCGAGGTCATGCCCTTGGCGCAGGTGATCATGTCCGGCACGTAGCCGAACTTGTCGGCGCCGAACATGGTGCCGAGGCGGCCGAAGGCGCAGATGACCTCGTCCGAGACCAGCAGCACGTCGTGGCGGTCGCAGATCTCGCGCAGGCGCTGGAAGTACCCGGGCGGCGGCGGGAAGCAGCCGCCGGCGTTCTGCACCGGCTCGACGAAGACGGCGGCGACGGTCTCGGGGCCCTCGAAGAGGATGGCCTGCTCGATCTCGTCGGCGCACCAGCGGCCGTACGCCTCGGGGTCGACGGTGCCGTCGGGGCCCGCCAGGTACGCCGGGGCGCGGTAGATGTTGGTGTTCGGCGCCTTGTGGGTGCCCGGCACCAGCGGCTCGAACGGGGCCTTCAGGCCCGGCAGGCCGGTGATGGACAGGGCGCCCTGCGGGGTGCCGTGGTAGGCGACGGCGCGCGAGATGACCTTGTACTTGGTCGGCTTGCCGGTCAGCTTGAAGTACTGCTTGGCCAGCTTCCAGGCGGTCTCGACCGCCTCGCCGCCACCGGTGGAGAAGAACACCTTGTTGAGGTCGCCCGGCGCGTAGTTGGCGAGGCGCTCGGCCAGCTCGACGGCCTTCGGGTGGGCGTAGCTCCACACCGGGAAGAAGGCGAGCTCCTTGGCCTGCTTGGCGGCGGCCTCGGCCAGCTCCTCGCGGCCGTGGCCCGCCTGGACCACGAACAGGCCGGCGAGGCCGTCGAGGTACTTGCGGCCCTTGTCGTCCCAGACGTAGGTGCCTTCGCCCTTGACGATGGTCGGCACGGGGGAGTTCTCGTACGACGACATGCGGGTGAAGTGCATCCACAGGTGGTCGTAGGCGGTCTTGGAAAGGTCCTTCGAAGCCGGCTCGGCTGTCATCGGGTGCCCCAGGTGTAGGTCTGTTTCCGGAGCTTCAGATAAACGAAGCTCTCGGTGCTCCGCACGCCGGGAAGCGCGCGGATGCGCTTGTTGATCAGTTCGAGCAGGTGCTCGTCGTCCTCGCAGACCAGTTCGGCCAGCAGGTCGAACGAGCCTGCGGTGCAGACCACGTAGTCGACCTCGTCGAGGGCGGCCAGTGCGTCGGCGACCGGCTCGACGTCACCTTCGATCTTGATCCCCACCATCGCCTGACGGGTGAACCCGACGGTGAGGGGATCGGTGACGGCGACGATCTGCATCACGCCCTGGTCGAGCAGCTTCTGGACCCGCTGGCGTACGGCCGCTTCGGACAGGCCAACGGCCTTGCCGATCGCGGCGTACGGGCGGCGCCCGTCCTCCTGGAGCTGCTCGATGATCGCCTTGGAGGCGGCGTCGAGGGGAACGCTGGCGTTCCGGTCGCGGTTGGCCACGTCGCCACTGTGCCCGATCGACCTCGGAAGCGCAACCCGCTCTGCTGCTGATTTCGTCGTGGTTTCGACGAACGGGTGCGGATTGCGTCGTGTTCCGTTCGGAGCCCTGCCGATAACGCCAGGTGCCGAGGTACCCTGGCGAGGTACACGCGCAGGCGTGCACACACCCGAATGTGGTTCGCGGCTGACATGCCCCGGCCACCCGGTGCCGGGTAACCTGGCGCCGGATCTGCAACGCCGCAGGCCCAGACCGAGGAGAGACCCGTGAGCGAGCTTCGTACGCTGCGCAACTACATCAACGGTGAATTCGTCGACGCTGCGGACGGCCGCACGCTCGACATCGTCGACCCGACCATGGGTGAGGTCTACGCGACGTCGCCGCTGTCCGGTGCCGCCGACGTGGACGCCGCGATGGCCGCCGCCGATGCCGCCTTCCCGATCTGGCGCGACGCCACCCCGAGCACCCGGCAGAAGCTGCTGCTGAAGATCGCCGACGCCGTCGAGGCGCGGGCCGACGAGATCGTGGACGCCGAGGTCCGCAACACCGGCAAGCCGCGCGGTCTGACCCTCTCCGAGGAGATCGGCCCGATGGTCGACCAGATCCGCTTCTTCGCCGGCGCCGCCCGCCTGCTGGAGGGCAAGGCCGCGGGCGAGTACATGGACGGGATGACCTCGATCGTCCGCCGCGAGCCGGTCGGCGTCTGCGCCCAGGTCGCGCCGTGGAACTACCCGATGATGATGGCCGTGTGGAAGTTCGCCCCGGCCATCGCCGCGGGCAACACCGTGGTGCTCAAGCCCTCCGACACCACCCCGGCCTCCACCGTGCTGCTCGCCGAGATCATCGGCGGCATCCTCAAGGACCTCGACCTCCCGGCCGGCGTCTTCAACGTGATCTGCGGTGACCGCGAGACCGGCAAGCTGATGGTCGAGCACAAGACCCCGGCGATGGCCTCCATCACCGGTTCGGTGCGCGCCGGCATCTCGGTCGCCGAGTCGGCGTCCAAGGACGTCAAGCGCGTCCACCTGGAGCTGGGCGGCAAGGCCCCGGTCGTGGTCTTCGAGGACGCCGACATCGCCGAGGCGGTCGAGGGCATCTCGGTGGCCGGCTTCTTCAACGCCGGCCAGGACTGCACCGCCGCCACCCGCGTGCTGGTGCACGAGTCGATCCACGACGCCTTCGTCGAGGCGCTCGCCAAGGCCGCCGCCGAGACCAAGACCGGCGGGGTGGACGACGAGGACGTGCTGTACGGCCCGCTCAACAACGCCAACCAGCTGAAGCAGGTGGCCGGCTTCGTCGACCGCCTGCCCGCGCACGCCAAGGTCGAGGCCGGTGGCCACCAGGTCGGCGACAAGGGCTACTTCTACGCCCCGACCGTCGTCTCCGGCCTGAACCAGGACGACGAGATCATCCAGAACGAGGTCTTCGGCCCGGTCATCACCGTGCAGAAGTTCACCGACGAGGACCAGGCCGTCTCCTACGCCAACGGCGTCGAGTACGCGCTCGCCTCCTCGGTCTGGACCAAGGACCACGCCCGCGCCATGCGGATGTCCCGCCGCCTGGACTTCGGCTGCGTGTGGATCAACACCCACATCCCGCTGGTCGCCGAGATGCCGCACGGCGGCTTCAAGAAGTCCGGCTACGGCAAGGACCTGTCGTCCTACGGCTTCGAGGACTACACCCGCGTGAAGCACGTCATGACCGCCATCTGAGGCTGAGCGCCTTTGCACCCTGTCATGGCGACGCGCGTGTCCCGTGACAGGGTGCAACTGCATCTGGAGCCCGTGGCTCCCTACGCTGGGGACATGAGCATCCCCACCGCTGACTCAGCCGCCGGGCAGGCCGTCAAGGCTGCCGACCGCGCGCACGTCTTCCACTCGTGGTCCGCCCAGGCACTGATCGACCCCCTCGCGGTGGCCGGTGCCGAGGGCTCCTACTTCTGGGACTACGACGGCAACCGCTACCTCGACTTCTCCTCGCAGCTGGTGAACACCAACATCGGCCACCAGCACCCGAAGGTGGTCGCCGCGATCCAGGAGAAGGCCGGGCAGCTGTGCACCATCGCTCCCGGCTTCGCCGAGGAGTCGCGCAGCGAGGCCGCCCGCCTGATCGCCGAGCGCACCCCGGGCGACCTGGACAAGGTGTTCTTCACCAACGGCGGCGCCGAGGCGAACGAGAACGCGATCCGGATGGCCCGGCTGCACACCGGCCGGCACAAGGTGCTCTCCACCTACCGCTCGTACCACGGCGCCACCGCCAACGCGATCACGCTGACCGGCGACCCCCGCCGCTGGGCCAACGAGACCGGCGTCTCGGGCATCGTGCACTTCTGGGGCCCGTACGCCTACCGCTCCAACTTCCACGCCGAGAACGAGGCGCAGGAGTGCGAGCGCGCGCTCGCCCACCTGGAGCAGACCCTCGCGTTCGAGGGCCCCGGCACCGTCGCCGCGATCATCCTGGAGACCGTGGTCGGCACCGCCGGCATCCTGGTCCCGCCGGCCGGCTACCTGGCGGGCGTCCGGGAGATCTGCGACCGGTACGGCATCGTCTTCATCCTGGACGAGGTGATGGCCGGCTTCGGCCGCACCGGCGCGTGGTTCGCCGCCGACCACTGGGGCATCACCCCGGACCTGCTGACCTTCGCCAAGGGCGTCAACTCCGGCTACGTGCCGCTGGGCGGCGTGGCCATCTCGGCGAAGATCGCCGCGACCTTCGCCGAGCGTCCCTTCCCCGGCGGTCTGACCTACTCCGGCCACCCGCTGGCCTGCGCCTCCGCCGTCGCGACCATCAACGTGATGGCCGAGGAGGGCATCGTCGAGAACGCCAAGCACATCGGCGAGACCGTGCTCGGCCCGGGCCTGCGCGAGCTGGCCGAGCGTCACCCGTCGATCGGCGAGGTCCGCGGCCTGGGCGTGTTCTGGGCGCTCGACCTGGTGAAGAATCGGGAGACCCGCGAGCCGATGGTGCCGTACAACGCGGCCGGCCCCGCCAACGCCCCGATGGCCGAGCTGGCCGCCGCCTGCAAGCAGCGCGGGCTGTGGCCGTTCGTCAACATGAACCGCTTCCACGTCGTCCCGCCGTGCACCGTCACGGAGGAGGAGGCCAAGACCGGTCTCGCCGTCCTGGACGAGGTCCTCACCCTCACCGACGCGCACACCGTCTGACGACCGACCGCCGAAGGCCCCGGACTCCTGGAGAGAAGCCCGGGGCCTTCGGCCTGTCCGGCCACTAGGCTGGGCGGTCGGGTCGAGCGAGGAGGCGGGTACATGACAGGCAGTCAGTACGGCGCGGTGCACGGCGTGTTCGAGCCGCGGCGGAACGACGAGGGCACCTACGCGGCCCTCGCCCGACCGCTGCTGGCCCCCGACGAGCCGCTGCGCGGGATCGTCGCGGCCGAGCTGCACAACCTGGTCCGCCGGCTGCCGCGCCGCCACCGCGGCAAGGACAAAGCCGGGCCGGCCGTGGTTGCGTGGGCGGCCCTGGAGATCGTCACCGACCTCTTCGGTGCCCTCGTCGACCTCGTCCTGGAACTGCCCGGCCTGCTGATCGGCGCCGTCCGCCGGCTGGCCCGCGGCCGCGCCCTGGTCGGCGGCTGGCGCAGCACCGCCGGGCGGCTGGCCGTCGACGTCCGGCACGGCCCGTCCTGGTGTCCCGTGCCCGACAACGACGAGGTGCTGCTGGTCTTCACCGACGGCCGGATCCTGCTCGCCGCCGAGGCGAAGGGCGGCCTGATGGAGGTCTTCGGCGAACTGCCCCGCGCCGAGCTGCGCCGGGTGACCGTCCGGCACACCTGGATCTCCAACCGGGTCGACCTGCGGTTCGCCGACGGCTCGCTGCTGGCGGTCGAGGCCGGCCTGGACAACGCCCGGGCCCTGGAGGCCCTGGTCCGCGACTGAGCCCCGCCCGACCGGCCCGGGACCGTCCGACCGGCCCGGCGCGGCGGACGGTCAGCGGCGCACCGCGTCCAGCGCCAGCAGCGCCACGTGCAGCGACAGGCAGGACTCCACCTGGTCCAGGTCCACCCCGAGGATCCGCTCCACCTTGTGCAGCCGGTCGTAGAACGACGGCCGGGACAGGTGCGCCGCATCGGCCGCCGCCGACTTGTTCCGGCCCTGCTCCAGGTAGATCCGCAGCATCTGCACCAACTGCCCGCCGTGCTCCGCGTCGTACGCCAGCAGCGGCCCCAGCTCGCGCTCCACGTACGTCTGCAGCCGCGCGTCGTCGCGCAGCAGGTGCAGCAGACCGCGCAGCCGCACGTCCGGCAGCCGGTAGTACGCCGCGGCCCGGCCGCCCGGGGCGTCGTGCAGCGCCGCGTCCGCGACCTGCGTCGCCTCCAGCAGGGTGCGCCGCGCGTCGCGGACCGAGCCGACCGAGGAGCCGACCGCTATCACCGGCGGCGCGGCCGAACCGTCCCGCGCCGCCTCCTGCACCAGCTTGCGCAGCGCCGCCGCGAACGCCTCCAGCGCCGCGTGCTCGTCCTGCTGCGAACCCAGCGCGATCAGCACCCCCACGCCCTCGTCGTCCAACGCGCCGACCAGCGCCGACAGCCGGCCGCCGCGGATCGCGGTGGCCGCCAGCTCGGTGAAGTCCCGCAGCCTGGCCTGCGCCTCCAGCGCCGCCGGGATCTGCCCCTGCCGCTGCCGCAGCACCACACCGACCAGCCGCCGGCCCTCCAGCGGCACCCCCAGCGCCTGCGCCCGTAGCGACACCTCGGACACCGTCAGCGCGTGGGTCAGGATGCCGGACAGCAGCGTGCGATGGGTCTGCCGCTCCAGCGACTCCCGGTCGCGCAGCACCAGCCGGTTCAGCGCCAGCGTCGCCGCGCCGCGCTCCAGCAGCATCGCGTGCGGGTGCGCGGTGTCCGGCGGCAGCACCACCGGCTCGTCGATCAGCACCAGCCGGCCCCAGTCCTGCCCGCGCGCCCCGACCGTGGTCACCAGCCAGCCGCTGCGCTGGTCGTACCCGGTCCGGCCCTGCGGGTGCACGCCGCGCGAGCGCTTCTCCCAGTCCTCCAGCAGCTCGGTCTCCGGCCGGCCCGCCGTCTCGTGCGCCAGCACCTGGTGAGCCAGGTTCTCCAGCACCACCGGCGCACCCGCCATCCGGGCGACCTGCCGGACCACCTCGCCCGGCTCCGCCCCCTCCACCGCCAGCTCGTTGAAGACCTGGTGCACCGCCTCCGACACCCGCAACTGCTCCAACTGGGCGTTCACCACCAGCGCGTGCACCGCCTCGGTCACCGCCACGAAACGCAGCTCCCGGCGCAGCACGATCAGCGGCAGACCGTGCCGCTCCGCCGCGGTCACCAGCGCCTTCGGCAGCGAGTCGAAGTACCGCCGGCCGAACTCGATCACCAGCCCGGCCACCCCGACCTCGTCCAGCTCCCGGACGTACCGGGCCAGCCCCTCGCGGTCCTCGGGCAGCGCGATACCGGTGGACAGCACCAGCTCACCGCCCTGCAGCACCCCCGCCACATCGGGCAGCTCGCTGACGTGCACCCAGCGCACCGGGCGCTCCAGCGCACCGGCGCCGGCCACCACCTGGGGCAGGCCGCGGCGCATCACGTCGAGGTCGAGTACACGGGCGACGGTGGGGAGCATCGCGGGGGTCTCCTGGGTCGGCGGCGGGGGTGCAGGGTGTCAACTGAATCATCCATCGTCCAGACGGGCTGTCACCCTTTCGAGACCTTGCAGGCTGTAAGTCCCTTCCGTCCCGGCCTGGCGGTATGAACCTTGCCTCACACACCCGGCACCGGGCATCGTCGGCCGGGGACGGACCGGACGACGGAGGCAATGCATGGACCTGACCAGCTTCGACGAGGGCGCGCAGTACATCGCGGGCCGGCTCACCACCGGCACCGGCGGTGAGCGCTTCAGCGTGGTCAACCCCGCCGACGGCTCCACCGTCCAGGAGCTCACCCTGGCCGGCACCGAGGACGTGGACACCGCCGTCGCCGCCGCGAAGGCCGCCCTGCCCGAGTGGTCCCGGGCCACCCCCGGCACCCGCGCCGAGGCGCTGCTCAAGCTGGCCGCCGTGCTCGGCGAGCACGCCGAGGACTTCGCCCGCGTCGAGACCGCGCAGACCGGCAAGCCGATCAAGCTCTCCACCGAGTTCGACGTACCCGGCACCGTGGACAACACCTCGTTCTTCGCCGGCGCCGCCCGCAACCTGGAGGGCAAGGCCGCCGGCGAGTACAGCGGCGACCACACCTCGTACGTCCGCCGCGAGGCGATCGGCGTGGTCGGCTCCATCTCGCCGTGGAACTACCCGCTGCAGATGGCCGCCTGGAAGATCCTCCCGGCCGTCGCCGCCGGCAACACCATCGTGCTCAAGCCCGCCGAGCTCACCCCGCTCACCTCGCTGATGTTCGCCCGCGCCTGCACCGAGGCCGGCATCCCCGACGGCGTGGTCAACGTCGTCACCGGCGCCGGCCGGGTCGCCGGCGAGCACCTGATCTCGCACGCCGACGTCTCGATGGTCTCCTTCACCGGCTCCACCGCCGTCGGCAAGCGGGTCGCCGAGATCGCCACCGCCACCGTCAAGCGCACCCACCTCGAACTCGGCGGCAAGGCCCCGTTCGTGGTCTTCGACGACGCCGACCTGGACGCCGCGGTCAACGGCGCCGTCGCCGCCTCGCTGATCAACAGCGGCCAGGACTGCACCGCCGCCACCCGCGCCTACGTCCAGCGCCCGCTCTACCGGGCCTTCGTCGACGGCGTCGCGGAGCTCTACCGCGCCGTCCGCCTGGGCCACCCGCTCAACCCGCAGACCGACCTCGGCCCGCTGGTCTCCTTCACCCACCGCGACCGCGTCGCCGGCTTCGTCGAGCGCGCCCGCTCCTACGCCACCGTGGTCACCGGCGGCCCCGCCGACGGCAAGGGCCACGACGGCACCGACCTCGGCCTCGGCGCCTACTACCGCCCCACCCTGATCACCGACGCCGCCCAGGACAGCGAGGTCGTCCAGGGCGAGATCTTCGGTCCGGTGCTCGTGGTCCTCCCCTTCGACAGCGACGAGGAGGGCCTGCGGCTCGCCAACGACACGCCGTACGGCCTCGCCGCCTCCGCCTGGACCACCAACGTCCACCGCTCGCTGCGCGCCACCCGCGAGATCGCCGCCGGCTGCGTCTGGGTCAACGACCACATCCCGATCATCAGCGAGATGCCGCACGGCGGGTACAAGGCCTCCGGCTACGGCAAGGACATGTCCCAGTACTCCCTCGACGAGTACACCCAGGTGAAGCACGTCATGTACGACACCACCGCGGTCGCCCGCAAGGACTGGCACCGGACGATCTTCGGCGACCGCTGAGTGGTGTAAGACCTCACCCCTTCCGCGCTCTCCCCGGGTGACACCGGCCGACCCGGGCCCGCCGCCCGGGAGAGACGAGGAAGATTCAGTGGAGAGCACCCGCCACCCCCGCAGCGCGCTGCACTGGCTGAGCGAGGCCGCCGCCGACCCCGACACCTGCCGCGAGGCATGGGAACGGACCGGCTGCGGCCTCGCCCTGCTCCCCGCCGGACGCCACTGGGACGTCCTGCTCGCCCCCGGCGCCCTCGGACTGCTCACCGCCCCGCTCCTCCAGCACCTTGGCTCACCCGGCCCGGTCTACGCCGATGTCGCCGACACCGGCTTCCTGGTCCCGGTCGGCACCGCCGCCCGCTGGCTCGGCACCGGCGTCCGCGGCATCGGCGCCGGCACCTGGGTCGCCCTCCCGCACCCCGCCCGCCGCCACCACGGCCTGCGCTGGCTCACCCCACCGGACGGCAGCGGCCGCCTGGTCGACCCCGTCCTGCTCGAACTCGCCCTGCACGACGCCGCCACCCGGGTGCCACGCTGAACGCACCGGAGCGGCGGAAGCGCAAGACTGGTGCCATGAGCAGCACCACCGACGAACCGGTCCTGTTCGGCCCGCCACCGGGCGCGGCCGGCCCGGAACGCGCCGGCCTGCTGGAGACCCTCCAGCCGTTCTGCCTGCGCCACGCCCTCGCCCTGGCCGGCACCGACGCCCTGCGCCTGCACGGCCTCACCACCGCGCGGCCCGGCGCCGTCGTCCTGGTCTGCACCGAGGGCCCGCCGCTCGCCGACCTCGCCACCGGCCTCGCCGAGACCCTCCGCGCGGCCGGCCACCCCGTCCAGGAACAGCCCGGCACCGCCCGCCGGATCACCCTCACCGGCACCCGCTGGCCCGTCGAACTCCGCAAGGAGCCGCTGCGCCACGCCCCCGTCCTGCTCGGCGCCCCCGTCCCGGTGGTCGCCCTGGAGGACGCCGCCGGGCTCGCCGTCCTCGCCTTCTGCGACCGCGGCCTGCCCGGTGACCTCGCCACCCTGCACAGCCTGACCCGCCGCACCGGCCGGCTCGCCGAGGGCGCCCTGCTCGCCCTGGCCGCCGGCCTCGACGAGGACTTCTCGACCCGGCAGCTCGCCGACCGGCTGGACACCGCCACCGCGCGCCTCAACGACGAGCGGGTGCAGGCCTGGGCCGAGCAGTGGTCGCAGGACCTGCGGCTCGACCTGCTGGAGACCACCGAGCTCCCGGACGGGCTGCACGACCCGTACCTGGAGGAGGAAGAGGAGAACGCGGCCCCGGCCGAGGAGAGCTCCGAGCGGGACCGGCCCTACGACCTGTAAGGGTGAATCTTCGTTCCCCGTCAGAGTGCTCGTTGAGTGCGGCTTGCCAGGTGCGCAGACTGGAGTGGAGCGCGGAACTTCCGTGGGACTTCGGAGGCAGAGACCCTTGAGCAGCAGCAAGCACATCACGCACTGGATCGGCGGCGCGTCCGTCCCGACCGCAGGTTCCGCGCCGCGCCGCGGCGACATCTTCGACCCGGCCACCGGTCAGGTCTCCGGCAAGGTCGACTTCGCCGAGATCGCCGAGGTCGACCAGGCCGTCGCCGCCGCCGCGTCCGCCTTCGCCGAGTGGCGTCACGCCTCGATCGCCAAGCGCACCCAGGTGCTCTTCAACTTCCGCGAGCTGTTCAACGCCCGCAAGGACGAGCTCGCCGCGATCATCGTCTCCGAGCACGGCAAGGTCCACTCCGACGCGCTCGGCGAGCTGGCCCGCGGCCAGGAGGTCGTCGAGTACGCCTGCGGCATCCCGCAGCTGATCAAGGGCGGCTTCACCGAGCAGGCCTCCACCGGCATCGACGTCTACTCGATCCGCCAGCCGCTCGGCCCGGTCGCCATCATCTCGCCGTTCAACTTCCCGGCCATGGTGCCGATGTGGTTCTTCCCGATCGCCATCGCGGCCGGCAACACCGTGGTGCTCAAGCCCTCCGAGAAGGACCCGTCCGCCGCCAACTTCATCGCCGAGCTGTGGAAGGAGGCCGGCCTCCCGGACGGCGTGTTCAACGTCGTGCACGGTGACAAGGTCGCCGTCGACCGCCTGCTCGAGCACCCCGACATCAAGTCGGTCAGCTTCGTCGGCTCCACCCCGATCGCCCGCTACGTGTACGAGACCGGCACCCGCTACGGCAAGCGCGTGCAGGCCCTCGGCGGTGCCAAGAACCACATGCTGGTCCTGCCCGACGCAGACCTGGACCTCGCCGCCGACGCCGCCATCAACGCCGGCTTCGGCGCGGCCGGCGAGCGCTGCATGGCCATCTCCGTGCTCGTCGCGGTCGACCCGATCGGCGACGAGCTGGTCGAGAAGATCAAGCAGCGCATGGCCACCCTCAAGGTCGGCCCGGGCTGCAACGGCGACAGTGAGATGGGCCCGCTGGTCACCGGCCAGCACCGCGACAAGGTCACCTCGTACGTCGAGTCCGGCCTCGCCGACGGCGCCGAGCTCGCCGTGGACGGCCGCAAGCACCCGATCGCGGGCGAGGACCGGACCGGCGCCCCGACCACCGACGGCTTCTGGCTCGGCCCCACCCTGTTCGACCACGTGAAGCCGGGCATGTCCGTCTACAACGACGAGATCTTCGGCCCGATCCTCTCCGTCGTCCGCGTCGACTCCTACGCCGACGGCCTGGAGCTCATCAACTCCAACCCGTACGGCAACGGCACCGCGATCTTCACCAACGACGGCGGCGCCGCCCGGCGCTTCCAGAACGAGGTCGAGGTCGGCATGGTCGGCATCAACGTGCCGATCCCGGTCCCCGTCGCCTACTACTCCTTCGGCGGCTGGAAGGCCTCGCTCTTCGGCGACACCCACGCCTACGGCCCCGACGGCGTCCAGTTCTTCACCCGCGGCAAGGCCGTGACCCAGCGCTGGCTCGACCCGTCGCACGGCGGCATCAACCTGGGCTTCCCCACCAACAGCTGACGCACCCCGTCCGCGCCCGGCGCAGGCCGGCCTCCCGGATCACACCGATCCGCGGGGGCCGGCCTGCGCCGTTTGCATCGGCAGACGGTTGGGCGTAGTGTTTCCTAGTCGCTCGGCAGGGAGCACCGGACACGTTTCTGCGTGGACGGTCCCGGGGCGGCCAATCCTTGGAACACCACTTCTGATCCGTGACGGGTCGCGTCTGTTCGCGTCTCCGTTCGTATTTGCTGTGCGCGTTTATATGGATTGCGGCCGGATTCGCTTTTCGGAGCGGGGATCGGCTAGAGTTTGAAACGTCGGACGGGCCGTCAGGCCACAGAAGACGAAAGCGAGTCGGGAAAGCACACGGTGCGGATCTGATAAGCTGGAAACACGAAAGAACGAAGCGCCCGGAGGGCCCGCTGGAAGGCGGTCCGAAGGAAGCGTCCGTTCCTTGAGAACTCAACAGCGTGCCAAAAGTCA
>NZ_JBICYJ010000035.1:0-94571 GCF_043200835.1 Kitasatospora sp. NPDC048365 | reverse complement strand
GTACTGCAGGGGGGACCCTGTGGGAGAGTAGGACGCCGCCGAACAATCTTTCAGAGAAAGCCCCTCCCGGGTTCCGGGAGGGGCTTTCTTGCGTTTGCGGTCAGGCGGATTCGACGGGGAGGCCGGCCTCCACCCAGTCTTGGATGCCCTCGCGGTACTTGCGGACGTTCGTGTAGCCGAGGGCGGTGAGGCGGTCGGCGACCTGGCCGCTGTTGGGGCAGGCGGGGTTGGAGCAGTAGGTGACGATCGCGGCGGTGCGGTCGGGGAGCAGGGTCGGCGCGTGGCTGTCGACCTCGTCGGGGCGTACGGCGAGGGCGCCGGGCAGGTGCTGCTGGGCGTAGTAGTCGCCGCCGAGGGTGTCGACGACGGTGACGGCGCCGGCGCTGATGGCGGTGCGGAGCTCGTCGCGGGTGATGAGTGCGGCCATGGTGATGGTGCCTTCCGTGGAATCGGACTACAGTCCTGTTATGAACGACAATAACGGACCGCAGTCCGCTTTTCTAGTCCCGTTGGAGGACCTGGTCTCGCCACCGCCCAAGGAGCGGGCGGACGCTGCCCGGAACCGGGTGGCGGTGCTGGAGGCGGCGGCCCGGCTGTTCGCCGAGCACGGGGTGGACGGGGTGTCGCTCGACCAGGTCGCGGCGGCGGCGGGGGTGGGCAAGGGGACCGTCTTCCGCCGGTTCGGGGACAAGTCGGGGCTGGCGGTGGCTCTGCTGGACGACCGGGAGCGGGAGTTGCAGGCCGGCGTGCTGTCGGGGCCGCCGCCGCTGGGGCCGGGGGCTCCGGCGGAGGAGCGGTTGGTGGCGTTCGTCGGGGCGTACTTCGACTACCTGGTGGAGCACCTGCCGCTGGTGCGGATGTCCGAGACGGCCTCGGCGGGGGCGCGGTACCGGATCGGGGCGTACCGGTTCTGGCACCGGCACCTGGCGATCCTGCTGGCGGGGGTGCCGGATCCGGAGCACACGGCGCACGCGCTGCTGGCGGCGGTCGGGGCCGAGCACGTCGCGGCGCTGCTGCCCGAATTGGGGGAGCAGCGGATGCGGGCCGATCTGATCAGGCTCGCGCGGACGATCGCGGCGATGGGCGCCGGGGGAGGGGCCGGGGAAGGTGCCTAGAGGCGGCCGGCGGCCTTGAGGGCGAGGTAGGTGTCGGCCAGGACCGGGGCGATGGTGGTGGGCGGGGCGTCGAGGACGGTCACGCCGGCGCGGGTGAGGCGGGCGGCGGTGCGGCGGCGGTCGGCGCGGGTCTGCTCGGCTGCGGCGGCGCCGTAGACGTCCTGGACGGTGCCGCGGGCGGCGGCCAGTTCGTCGAGGCGGGGGTCGGCGACCGAGGCGAGGACGACCTCGTGGCGCTTGGTGAGCAGGGGGAGCTGGGGGAGCAGCCCCTGCTCGACGGGCCGGGTGTCGAGGCCGGTGAGCAGGACGATCAGGGAACGGCGCGGGGCGGTGCGCAGGGCGGCCGCGGTGAGGGCCCGCATGTCGGTCTCGACGAGGGCGGGTTCCAGGGTGGCCATGGTGTCGGTGAGCGCGGGGAGGACGTCGGCGGGGGAGCGGCCGACGACGGTGGCGCGCTTGTGGAGGTCGTGGGCGAGCAGGTCGACGCGGTCGCCGGCCTTGGTGGCGAGGGCGGCGAGGAGGAGCGCGGAGTCGAGGGCGGCGT
This sequence comes from Kitasatospora sp. NPDC048365, assembly GCF_043200835.1. Taxonomy (NCBI): domain Bacteria; kingdom Bacillati; phylum Actinomycetota; class Actinomycetes; order Kitasatosporales; family Streptomycetaceae; genus Kitasatospora; species Kitasatospora sp. NPDC048365. The sequence goes on along the minus strand of NZ_JBICYJ010000035.1, from coordinate 92,912 downwards.
CCAGGCGGGGGGCGTCGCCGACGCGGCCGGCGGAGGTGCGGCCGGTGTCGAGGACGATCAGGACGTGCCGGTCGCGCTCGGGCCGCCAGGTGCGGACGGCGACGGTGTTGCGGCGGGCGCTGGCGCGCCAGTCGATGGAGCGGACGTCGTCGCCGGGCAGGTACTCGCGGAGGGAGTCGAACTCGGTGCCCTGGCCGCGGGTCAGGACGCTGGTGCGGCCGTCGAGTTCGCGCAGCCGGGCGAGCCGGGAGGGCAGGTGCTTGCGGCTGGTGAACGGGGGCAGGGCGCGGAGCGTCCACGGGACGGCCCGGGAGCCCTGACGGGCCGCCAGGCCGAGCGGGCCGAGCGAGCGGACGGTGACCTTGACGGCGTGGTGGTCGCCGCGCCGGGTGGGGGCGAGCGGGGTGGTGAGCCGGCGGCGTTCGCCCGGCGGGATGCTGACGGTGTGCCGGGAGGCGGCGTACGAGCTGCCGGGGCGCCAGGCGGAGGGGGCCCAGGCGTCGCGGACCTGGCCGCGCAGGGGGCGCCGGCCCGGGTTGGTGACGGTGAGTTCGACGGTGGCGTCCTCGCCGAGGCGGACGGTGGTGTCACCGCCGCGGGCCAGCCCGAGTGCGCGGACCGGGGCCGCGAGGGCCAGGTCGGCGAGGACGCCGAGCAGGACGGGGAGGGTGACGGCGAGGATGCCGGTCCAGGACGGGGCGACCAGGCCGACGACGAGGGCGCCGAGGGCGGCGAGGAGGGCCGTGCGGCCGGTCAGGGCCATGGGGTGAGGTGCTCCTAGGTCGGGCGCGTACGCCGCCGCGGGTGGGGTGGCCGGTGAGGTGGAGGGGGGAGCCCCTCGGGCTCAGCGCGGGGCGGGGGTCTGGGCGAGGACGGCCTGGATGACGGAGTCCGGGGTGACGCCCTCCATCTCGGCCTCGGCGCGCAGCTGGATGCGGTGGCGCAGGGTGGGCAGGGCGAGGGCCTTGACGTCGTCGGGGGTGACGTAGTCGCGGCCGGCGAGCCAGGCCCAGGCGCGGGCGGTGCCGAGCAGGGCGGTGGCGCCGCGCGGGGAGACGCCCATGGCGAGGGACGGGGACTGCCGGGTCGCGCGGCAGAGGTCGACGATGTAGGCGAGGATCTCGGGCGCGACGGTGAGCTTGGCGATCTGGGCGCGGGCCTCGGCGAGGTGGGCGGGGCCGGCCACGGGGCGGACGCCGGCGGCGGCGAGGTCGCGGGGGTCGAAGCCGGCGGCGTGCCGGGCGAGGACCTGGTACTCCTGGTCGCGGTTGGGCAGCGGGAGGATCAGCTTGAGCAGGAAGCGGTCGAGCTGGGCCTCGGGGAGCGGGTAGGTGCCCTCGTACTCGAGCGGGTTCTGGGTGGCGGCGACCAGGAAGGGCTCGGGGAGCGGGCGGGGCTCGCCGTCGACGGTGACCTGGCGCTCCTCCATGGCTTCGAGCAGGGAGGCCTGGGTCTTGGGCGGGGTGCGGTTGATCTCGTCGGCGAGCAGCAGGTTGGTGAAGACCGGGCCGGGCTGGAAGGAGAACTCGGCGGTGCGGGCGTCGTAGACGAGCGAGCCGGTGACGTCGCCGGGCATCAGGTCGGGGGTGAACTGGATGCGCTTGGTCCCCAGGCTGAGCGCGGTGGAGAGGGTGCGGATCAGCAGCGTCTTGGCGACGCCGGGAACGCCTTCGAGCAGGACGTGGCCGCCGCAGAGCAGGGCGACGACGAGGCCGGTGACGGCGGCGTCCTGGCCGACGACGGCCTTGGCGATCTCGGCGCGCAGCGCGGTGAGGGCGGCACGGGCGTCGTCCGGGGTGCTGGACGCCGGGGTGGCCGGAGTGGTCGCGGCCTGGGCCGGGAGGGCCGCGGCGGTGCCCTCGGGGGTCTTGTCGAGGGTGAGCGGGGCGGTCTGCTCGGTCACGGCTGTCGTACCTGCCTTTCCAGGGCGTCGAGCTGGTCGGTGAGCCGCAGCAGGGCGGCGTCGTCGGTGGGCGCCGGTCCGTACAGCAGTTGCTGGACGTCGGCGGCGGGCCGGCCGAGGCGGGCGGCGGTGGCGGCGCTGAGCGCGGTGGCGTCGGGTTCCCCGGCGGTCAGCGGGATGCCGAGGGCGCCGGCCAGCCGGTGGCGGGCGGCGCTGCGGAGGGCGTCGGCGGCCCGGCCGCGGGCGCGGGCGCGCTGGTAGAGGCGGGCGCGGCCCTCGGTGGTCTCGGCGGCGCGGACGACCACGGGGAGGGGCTCGGTGACCACGGGGCCGAGGCGGCGGGCGCGCCAGGCGGCGGCGAGCAGGGCGGCGAGGGCGAGCTGGAGGCCGGCCCAGTACCAGCCGCCGGGGACGTAGTCGAGCAGGGTGCGGCGGTGCGCCTCGGGGCTGGTGTAGTCGGGGAGGTACCAGATCAGCTGGGGGCGGGAGCCGAGCAGTCCGAGGGCGAGGGCGGCGTTGCCGTCCTCGTCGATGCGGTCGTTGGTGAGCAGGTTCCCGGTGCCGAGGGCGACGGTCTCGCGGTTGCCGGCGGCGCGGTGGTGGACCAGGGTCTCGCGGCCGTGCCGGGGGTAGCAGGCGGTGTCGCCGGGGGCGGCGCGGTAGGTGAGGCCGCCGAGCGTGGCGGTGCCGGCGACGACGGCCTCGGGGAGGGCGCAGCGGGCGGGGGTGGTGAGGACGGCGACCGGGTCGTCGGTGCCCTGGTCGGTGCCGGTGGTGGTGCCGGGCAGGAGGGCGTCGAGGGCGGGCTGCTCGGGGGCGATCAGGACGAGTCGGCCGTCGCCGCGCGGGGCGCGGGCGAGGCGGTCCAGCTGGTCGGGGGAGAGCAGGTCGGTGCGGGGCAGGACGACGGTGGTGCCGCCGGTGCGCAGGGCGGTGGTGAGGTCCTGCTCGGTGGCGGCGGTGCGGACGCCGATGCCGTGCTGTTCGAGCAGGTGGACGACGGCGAGGGTGCCGTGCGGGTCGCCGGAGCGCGGGTCGAGGGCGGGGTAGGTGGAGGTCTGGCCGGTGATGCCGGCGACGACGGCGCCGACCAGGACCAGGGCGCCGGCGCTCAGGACGTACCGGCGGGAGCGGCGCCAGAGGGTGCGCGGGGTGTGCGCGGGGGCCTCGGCGGGGGTCTCGGGGGCCCCGGCGGTCTCGGTGGGCGCGGTGGGCTCGGTGGTTCCGGTGGCGGTGGTCATGCGGGGCCTCCGCCGACGGGGGTGAGGGTGGGGCGGGTGGCCTGCAGGGCGCGGTCGAGGTCGGCCAGGGCGCGGTAGGCGTTCTGGTCGGCGGTGCGCTCGCCGAAGGCGATGTCGTCGAAGACGCGGGCGGCGTCGGTGAGGGCGGCGGCGTGCTCGGGGAGGGTGCGGCCGGCCTCGCCGGCGGCTTCGTCGGCGGTGCGGCCGGGCCGGGGGTCGAGCAGGGCGCGTTCCTCCAGGCCGCGGACGAGGGCGCGCATCTGTTCACGGACCGCGTCGGCCCACTCGCCGGCGGCGGCGTGGTCGGCGGCGGCGGCGCGGTGCTGGGCGGCGCTGCGGGGGCCCTCGGAGGCGAACAGGGTGTCCTGGCTGCGGGCGCGGCGGGCGGGGGCGCCGAGGCGCCACCAGAGGACGGCGACCAGGGCGAGGAGCAGCAGGATGCCGACCACGGCGGCGGTGGCGCCGGTGTCGAACGGTGTGCCGACGCTGTCGAAGACCTCGTCGACGCGGTCGCTGATCCAGTCCATCAGGCGGTCGATCACGCCCGGGTCGTTGTGGTGGTACGCCGGGTTGAGGAGCTCCCGTTCGGCGGCTTCACGGGCCGGGTCGCGCGGCACGGTGACGGGGGCGCCGCCGCCGAGCGGCGCCCCTTCCCCCCAGTACGGCATGCGGTCAGGCCCCCGGCGGGGTGGTCTGGCCGGGCACGGTGGCGTGCGGTGCGCCGTGGCCGGGCAGGCCGGCGGCGCGGGCGAGCTCGATGTCCAGGGCCTCGCGGCGGATCCGCTGGTCGACGTAGAGCAGGACGGTGCAGGCGGCGGCGGCCGGGATGGTGATGCACTTGACGATGGTGCCGCCGACGGCCATCAGGGCGATGCCGATGCCCGCGGCGGTGTCGGACTCGGCGGCGAACGGGTCGCCGAAGCCGGCGCCGAAGGCGTACGCGAGGGCGGCGAAGGGCATGACGGCGATCGCGGCGACCATGAAGAGCAGCAGCTGGAGCAGGACGTTGATGCCGAAGATCCGCCACCAGGCGCCGTGGACCAGTCGCCAGGAGCGCTTGAGGGCGGTGATCACGCCCTGCTTCTCCAGCATCAGGGCGGGCGCGGCGAAGCCGATGGAGACGACGACCCAGATGATGGCGGCGAGCACGGGCAGCAGGAGCAGCGGGAGGGCCGGCCCGGCGATGCCGGTGCTCTCGACGCCGACGAGCAGGGCGACCAGGCCGCCCATGATCAGCGCCTGCAGGCCGGTGAGGCCGAGCAGGTGGCCGAGCTGGGGCCGGGTGGACCGCCAGGCGTCCTTGAGGTCGGTGGGCTGTCCGAGGACGGCGCGGCTGACCACGATGGTGAGCAGGCCGCCGGCGATCACGCCGACCAGCAGGTCGAGCGGGAGCACGGCGTACGACGCGAACTCGTAGGTGGTCGCGGAGCCGGAGCGGAAGCCCCACCACTCGGTGAGCGCCTGGACGACCTCGGTGAACGCGGCGAGCACGATCGACAGGCCGAAGCAGGTGCGCCAGTGGATCCGGGCGGTGCTGAACGCGCCGTCGAGGATCTCGCCGACGCCGAGCGGGCGCAGCGGGACGACACCGGGCTTGGGGCTGGGCGGAGCGCCCCAGCCGTACGGGCTGCCGAACTGCGGGCCGTAGGGGCCGCCGGGCTGGGGGCCGGGTGCCGCCGGGCCGGTGCCCCAGGAGCCGTAGCCGCCGCCGTACGGGCCGGGTGCGGCGGGCGGCGGGGTGGTGCCCTGCGGTGCCGGGGTGGCCGCGGGCGCGGCGGGCGCCGACGCGTCGGGCTCGGCGGACGGACCGGGCGGGGTCCAGCCCGGGGTGTCGGTCATCACAGCTCCTTGTCGGTGGTGCCGCCCATCGTGCCATGGCGTGACCGGGCACCCCAGGGGTGTCCGGGGGCTTCCGGGCCCGGCCGGTGGCGGGGCGCTGAGCTGGGGGCCCGGCCGACCGTACGGCTGCGACCTTTTGAGTCGTTATGGCTGGTTCGGAACGGGGCCGAGGGGGCAGAATGGCACGGCTGTGCGGCAGGTCACAATCCGGTAATGAGAAGATGGAGTCATGAAGGGACGCGTCCTCGTCGTTGATGACGACACAGCACTGGCCGAGATGCTCGGCATCGTGCTGCGTGGTGAAGGATTTGAGCCGTTTTTCGTCGCGGATGGGGACAAGGCGCTAGCCGCGTTCCGGGAGGTGAAGCCCGACCTGGTGCTGCTGGACCTGATGCTGCCCGGCCGGGACGGCATCGACGTCTGTCGGCAGATCCGGGCGGAGTCGGGCATTCCGATCGTGATGCTCACCGCGAAGACCGACACGGTCGACATCGTGGTGGGCCTGGAGTCCGGTGCGGACGACTACGTCACCAAGCCGTTCAAGCCGAAGGAGCTGGTGGCCCGGGTGCGGGCGCGGCTGCGGCGGGCGGAGGAGCCGACGCCGGAGCAGCTGACCATCGGCGATCTGGTGATCGACGTGGCCGGCCACTCGGTGAAGCGGGACGGGCGGGGCATCCCGCTGACCCCGCTGGAGTTCGACCTGCTGGTGGCGCTGGCGCGCAAGCCGTGGCAGGTGTTCACCCGTGAGGTGCTGCTGGAGCAGGTGTGGGGTTACCGGCACGCCGCCGACACCCGCCTGGTCAACGTGCACGTCCAGCGCCTGCGTTCCAAGATCGAGAAGGACCCGGAGCGTCCCGAGATCGTGGTGACGGTCCGCGGCGTGGGCTACAAGGCGGGTCCGAGCTGACGTGACCCGGCCGTACGAGACCGACGACTCCCCGTCGGGTGGCGAGGAGCTGCCCGACGGGGAGGCTGCTGCTGTGCGCGGGGACGTGCTGAGCTCCACCGTCCGGGGCCACCGGCCCCGCCGGGGGCCGGGCGCGCTGCTCGCGATGGTGGCGCGTCTGTTCCGACGGCCGGTCAACCGGCTGCTGGCGCTCTACCGGCGGTCGATCCAGCTCCGGGTGGTGGCGACCACCCTGCTGCTGTCCTTCGTGGTGGTGCTGGTGCTGGGCGTGGTGGTGGTCGCGCAGGTCCGTACGGGCCTGCTGGACACCAAGAAGCACGCCGCCCAGGACCAGGCGATCGGCGGCTTCAAGATCGAGCAGGACAAGATCAACGAGGCGATCAACCTCCAGGCGAAGGCCGGCGCGACCGCCGACCCGTCCCGGGACCAGATAGGCGCCTGGCTGACCAAGCAGGTCTCCGACCTGGCCAGCGGCGGCGCCGGGGTGTACTCGGTGATCGCGCTGTCCAACGGCCAGGAGGCGAGCGCGCCCAGCGCCGGGCTGCGCGGCGCGCGCTACTCGGGGTCGATCCTGCCCAGCAGCATCACCCCGGAGCTGCGCGCCCAGGTCGCCGCCGAACCGGCCGTCCCGCACGAGCAGACCGCGGTGATCCACCGCACGTCCGCCGACGGCACGCCGGTCGAGGACGAGAAGGGCCTGGTGATCGGCAAGCAGTTCACCGGACCCGACCGCAACACCTACCAGCTGTACTACGTCTTCTCGTTCAAGCAGGAGACCAACACGCTCAGCCTGGTGGTCGGCACCCTGGCCACCGCCGGGATCTTCCTGGTGATGCTGCTCGGCGGCATCGCCTGGCTGGTGGTGCGGCAGGTGGTCACCCCGGTCCGGATGGCCGCCGGGATCTCCGAGCGGCTGGCCGCCGGGCACTTCGACGAGCGGATGAAGGTCACCGGCACCGACGACATCGCCCGCCTCGGCGAGTCCTTCAACCGGATGGCCAACGGCCTGCAGGCGCAGATCCACCAGCTGGAGGAGCTCTCCCGGGTGCAGCGCCGGTTCGTCTCGGACGTCTCGCACGAGCTGCGCACCCCGCTGACCACGGTCCGGATGGCCGCCGACCTGATCTACGACAGCCGCGAGGACCTGGACCCGATGGCGGCCCGCTCCGCCGAGCTGCTCCAGGACCAGCTGGACCGCTTCGAGTCGCTGCTCGCCGACCTGCTGGAGATCAGCCGCTTCGACGCGGGCGCCGCGATCCTGGACGCCGAGCCGGTCGACCTGCGCGACATCGTGACCCGGGTGGTGGAGGCCGCCGACCCGCTGGCGCAGGCCAAGGGCAGCGCGGTGATCATCCGCGGCGCGGAGAACCCGGTGGTGGCCGAGGTGGACGCCCGACGGATCGAGCGGATCCTGCGCAACCTGGTGGTCAACGCGCTGGAGCACGGCGAGGGCCGGGACGTCGTGGTGCGGCTCGGCTCCGCCGAGGGCGCGGTCGCGGTCGGCGTCCGCGACTACGGCATCGGACTCAAGCCGGGCGAGGCCTCCCGGGTGTTCCACCGCTTCTGGCGGGCCGACCCGTCCCGGGTGCGGACCACCGGCGGCACCGGCCTCGGCCTGTCGATCGCCGTCGAGGACGCCCACCTGCACGGCGGCTGGCTGCAGGCCTGGGGCGAGCCCGGAGGCGGATCGCACTTCCGGCTCACCCTCCCGCGCACCCGCGGCGGGGAGATCAGCCGGGCGCCGTTCCGGCTGGAGCCGGAGGACTCCCGGCACAACCGCGGCATGGCCTCGGCCGGCACGCCGTACCGCCGCGCGGTGCGGGGTGGCGGCGGTGCGACCGCGCTGACCGCGGCGGGCGAGTCCACCACCGTCCCGGAGACCCCGGACACCGAGCGGCCCGGCTTCGGCAGCGGCCTCGGCGGCGTCCTGTCGATCGGCCCGGAGCTGGGCCGTCGGCCGGCCGCCCCGGTCGCCGACCCCTCGGACGTCCGCGCGGCGTCGGCGGGGTACGGTGCCACCGGCGCACACGTGGTGGTCGACACGACCGCCGGCCGGGCGCCGACCCGGCAGGCCGCACCCGCCGAGGAGCGGGAACCGAGCGACCAGGAGGGGGCGGAGGATGGCGCGGAGCACGGCAAGGACTCGCCGCAGGACCGGCGCCGGGACCGCTAGCCGCCTCGGCGGACTGGCCGCGGTCGGCCTGCTCGCCACCGGCTGCGTCACCATGCCCTCCGGCGGCCCGCCCGAGCGGGTCGAGCCGCAGGGCGCCGCCGCCGACGACCTCCAGGTGCACGTCTACCCGGTGGCTCCGCACGCCGGGGAGCTGCCGCAGGACCTGCTGGCGGGTTTCCTCGACTCCTCCAACGCCGACCAGGCGAACTACGAGACCGCCCGCCAGTACCTGACCGCGGACGCCAGCCGCAGCTGGCGGCCCGAGGCCCGGGTGGTGGTGCTGGACAAGCCGCAGTACGGCGGCGACGCCGTCCCCGAGCAGGGCGACACCACGGCCGAGGTGTCGGTCAGCGGCAGCCGGGTGGCCGAGCTCGACGCCAAGCACACCTACCAGCCCGCCCGCGGCGAGGCCTTCCAGCAGACCTTCGGCTTCGTGAAGGAGACCGAGGGGCCCAACAAGGGCGAGTGGCGGATCAACCGCCTGCCGGACGGGCTGATCCTCGACCGCACCAACTTCGACAACGGCTACAAGGCCGTCCACCGCTACTTCTTCGCCGTCGCCGACCCGTCGGCGGACCGGCCGGTCCAGGTCCTGGTGCCGGACCCGATCTACCTGCGGCGCCGAATAGACCCGCTGACCGCCGCCGCGCAGGCGACCGCCGCCGGCCCGTCCGACTGGCTGGCCCCGGCCGTCTACTCGGCGCTGGGCGGCGTGCAGGTCAGGAGCGTGACGGTCGGCGACAACAGGGTCGCCACCGTGAAGGTCGACGGCGCCGATCTGACGGGCCGTCCGCAGAACTGCCAGCAGATGGCCGAGCAGCTCTTCCAGGCCGTCGCCGACCAGCAGGGCAAGGGCCAGCTGGAACGCCTGGAGATCACCGGCGCCGGCGGCGGCTGCTCGGTCGGCTCCGGCCAGGTCACCCAGGTCGCGCCCGGTGCGCTGGCCGGCGGCCAGGCCGGCAGCCAGGCGTACTACCAGCTGGAGACCGGTCAGCTGATGCGGTACCAGGACGGCGGCCAGGGCAGCCCGGTGCCCGGTGTGCTCGGCCAGCCCGCCGCCGCCGGACAGGGCCGGCACCAGTCGGTCGCGGTCAGCCGCGACGGCGGCTCCGCCGCGGTGGTCGGCGCGGGCGGGAAGTCGCTCTACCTGACCGGGCTCGGCGAGGCCGACAAGCTCGGTGACTCCGTGGTCTCCAGCGGCGCCCCCCGGGCCGACAGCGGCCTCGCCTCGCCGAGCTGGGACGGACGGCGCGACCTGTGGGTCGTCGACCGCGACCCGGCCGCGCCGCGGGTGCTGATGGTGCGCGGCCGCAGCTACTCCACCGTGCAGGTGGAGGGGCTGGGCGGCCGCACCGTCCAGGCGCTGCGGATCTCCTCCGACGGGACCAGGGTCGCGCTGGTGCTGAAGTCCGCCACCGGGGCGCAGAGCCTGGAGCTCGGCCTGGTGGTGCACGGCGGCACGCCCGGCTCGCCGCAGGCGCGGATCGTCGGGCTGCGGCCGATCGCCCCGCAGCTCGCCGAGGTCGCCTCGGTGGCCTGGGCCGACAGCGACCAGCTGCTGGTGCTCGGCAAGGAGGTCGACAAGCTGCAGCAGCTGCACTACCTGGGGACGGACGGGTCGGCGAGCACCGACTCGCCGCAGCAGGGCGGCGAGTCGATGACCTCGGCCTCGGCGACCGAGGTCCGCAACAGCGCCGACCCGGTGCAGGCGCTGCCGGCCGTGCTGACCGTCTCCGACCAGGGGATCTACCGCTTGAAGGACAACCAGTGGAGCGAGGTCCCGGTGAAGCCCCGGGCGGTCTCCTTCAGCTACCCGAGCTGAGCGTCTGACGCGCCGGCGCCCCCGGCGGGCCGGTGCCGGAACGCCGCACGGTCGCCGCGACGGTGGCCGCGGCGCGCGGCGGGCAGCCGGCGGTGCGCAGCGCCCGGGCCGCCTCGGCGAGGCTGGCGCCGGTGGTGACCAGGTCGTCGACCAGGATCAGCCGGTGGCCGGCCAGGCGTGCGGCGAGGCGCGCGGGGACGGCGAGCGCGCCGCGCAGGTTGAGCTGGCGCTGGGCGGCGTCCAACCCGGCCTGGTCGGCGACCGGGCGGGTCTGCCGCAGGACGGGCGCGACGCGGGTGGCGATCCCGGCGAGGTGCAGCTCGCGGGCGGCGGCGCCGGCCAGGCGCAGCATCGGGTCGTGCCCGCGGGCCCGGGTGGCCCGCCGGGTGGACGGCACCGGGACGAGCAGCAGCGGGGCGGCGCCGGCCCCGGCGGCTGAGCGGACGGCGGCGGCCAGGGCGGCGCCGAGCGGCCCGGCCAGCCGCAGCGCGCCGCGCTCCTTGTGGGCGATGAGCAGTTGGCGCAGCGGGTCGGCGTAGGCGGCGGCGGAGTGCAGGGGCGGCAGGTCGGGCGGGGGCGGGTGCGGCCCGGCGGGGCCGGCGGTGAGGCGGGCCAGGGCGGTGCGGCAGCCGCCGCAGAGCTGGCCGCGGCCGCCCCCGCACCCCAGGCACCGGGCGGGCAGCAGCAGGTCGAGCAGGGACGTCGTCAGGGTCGTGGTCAGGGATGTCGTCACTAGCGTCGTCACAACCGCTCCCGGGGGCTCGCCAGGCGGGGACTTGGGCCATACGGTGGGCGGTACAAGGCGTGTTGTCCAGCCGTTTACCGGTGTTTCACCCGCAGGAGGGTAAACAGGGCGGAACAGCTGTACAGCCGGTCCTCCGTCGCTACGTTGTTCGACTGGGGAGGCGAGATCCCCCGATGAGGTGTTCGATGACGCTACAGGGGGTTTCAAGCGCTCCTGGTGGGGAGGAAGTGAGGTGAGGACCAGTCGCGATCGTCGCCCCCGGCGGAGCTAGGGCGGCGACTGGACCGGCTGGTCCGGCTGGGTCTCATGCCGATCCGGTACGCACTCCGGCTCGGCGTCAGCACAAGGGATCGGAGTTCTGCGTGGACATCGTCGTCAAGGGCCGCAAGACCGAGGTGACCCAGAGGTTCCGCGAGCACGTGGCCGAAAAGCTGGAGAAGGTCCAGAAGTTCGACACCAAGGCGATCAGCCTGGACGTCGAGGTGTCCAAGGAGCACAACCCGCGGCAGGCCGACCGTTCCGACCGGGTGGAGATCACCCTGCACAGCCGCGGTCCCGTGATCCGCGCCGAGGCCGCCGCCACCGACCCGTGGGCGGCACTCGACCTCGCCTCCGCCAAGTTGGAGGCGCAGCTGCGCAAGTCCGCCGACCGCCGCCGGGTCCACAAGGGCGGCGCCAACGGCCGCACGCCGGTGAGCGTCGCCGCGGCGACCGCCGCGCTGGCCGCGCTCCCGGAGACCGCGCCGGTCGAGAGCGGGTACAACGGTTCCGCCCGCAAGACGATGCAGGGTTCCGTGGAGGTCGAGGGCGACGGCCCGCTGGTCGTCCGCGAGAAGACCCACGCCGCCGCGCCGATGTCGCTCGACCAGGCGCTGTACCAGATGGAGCTGGTCGGCCACGACTTCTACCTGTTCCAGGAGAAGGACAGCGGCCTGCCGAGCGTGGTGTACCGGCGTCACGGCTACCACTACGGCGTGATCCACCTGAAGGAGGACATGGCGGCGGCCGTCGACGCGGCCGGTGCCGGCGGTGCGATCAACGGGCCGGACGAGGACTGACCCCCGGCGGGGCAGCCACGGCAGACAACCCAGAGGTGAACGATCCGGTGACCCCGGCGGCCGCGCCGCCCGGGGTCACCCAGCTGAGGTGGTTCGACGGCGGAGGGTGATCACGGTGCTCGCGCCGTGGAATGATTGGCCCCGTCATCGACCGGCAGCCGGGGGAGGAGCGGATGGGGGAGCTTTCGCGCGAGGGTCTGGGGCCGGATTCGGAGGAGTCCGGGTACGGGCCGCGCCGCGCCGAACCGATCCGCGTCCTGGTGGTGGACGACCACGCCCTGTTCCGCCGCGGCCTGGAGATCGTCCTCGCCGAGGAGGAGGACATCAAGGTCATCGGCGAGGCCGGGGACGGCGCCGAGGCGGTGCTCAAGGCCGCCGACCTGCTGCCCGACATCATCCTGATGGACGTCCGGATGCCCCGGCGCAGCGGTATCGAGGCCTGCACCGCGATCAAGGACGTGGTGCCCAGCGCCAAGATCATCATGCTGACGATAAGCGACGAGGAGGCCGACCTCTACGAGGCGATCAAGGCGGGGGCCACCGGCTACCTGCTGAAGGAGATCTCCACGGACGAGGTGGCCACCGCGATCCGCGCGGTCGCCGACGGGCAGTCGCAGATCAGCCCCTCGATGGCGGCCAAGCTGCTCACCGAGTTCAAGTCGATGATCCAGCGCCGCTCGGACGACCGGGACCTGGTGCCCGCGCCCCGGCTCACCGACCGGGAGCTGGAGGTGCTCAAGCTGGTGGCCACCGGGATGAACAACCGGGAGATCGCCAAGGAGCTCTTCATCAGCGAGAACACGGTGAAGAACCACGTCCGCAACATCCTGGAGAAGCTGCAGCTGCACTCCAGGATGGAGGCGGTGGTCTACGCGATGCGGGAGAAGATCCTCGAAATAGGCTGACCGGATCAGGCCAGCAGCTTCGCCAGGGCGGGGCGCAGCGACTCGTCGTCCAGCGCCTCGACGCGGACGCTGTCGCAGCCCACCCAGGCGGCGGCCTCGCGCAGCGCCTCGGCCAGCGCCTCGACGTGCCTCGGTGCGTGCAGCGAGACCTGACGGGCCACCAGGGTCCGTCCCTCGCGCGCCGGGTCGACCCGGCCGACCAGCTGCCCGCCGGCCAGCAGCGGCATCGCGAAGTAGCCGTGCACCCGCTTGTGCTTGGGGGTATACGCCTCCAGCCGGTGCGTCATGCCGAAGATCCGCTCGGTGCGGGCGCGGTCCCAGACCAGCGAGTCGAACGGGGAGAGCAGGGTCGTCCGGTGCCGCCCGCGGGGCTCGGACTCCAGCGCCGCCGGGTCGGCCCAGGCGGGGGCGGACCAGCCCTCGACGGCGACCGGCAGCAGACCCGAGCCGGGCAGCGCCGCGTCCAGCTGGGCGCCCTTCAGGCGGTGATAGTCCATCAGGTCGGCCCGGGTGGCCACCCCGAGCGCCGCCCCGGCCTGTGCCACCAGCCGCTCCAGGCACTCGGCGTCGGAGAGCTCCTGCCCGAACAGCTCGGCGGGGACGGTCTGCTCGGCCAGCGCGTACACCCGCTTCCAGCCGCGCCGCTCGGCGCAGACCACGTCGCCGAAGGCCAGCGCCCGCTCGACGGCGATCTTGGTGTCCGACCAGTCCCACCACTCCGCGGTCTTCTTCGCGCCGCCGAGCTCGGTGGAGGTCAGCGGGCCCTCGGCGCCCAGCCGGGCGATCACCTCGCGGTACGCCTCCGGGGAGACCTGGTGGCCCCAGAGGTTGCCCTTGGCGCGGTAGGCGCGGCGGCGGAAGGCGAACAGCGGCCACTCCTCGACCGGCAGGATGCACGCCGCGTGCGACCAGTACTCGAAGGTGGTGCCGTGCCCCCAGTACGCCTGCTCCACGGTCTTGCGGCCGACCGCGCCGAGCCGGGCGTACGGCACCAGCTCGTGCGAGCGGGCCAGCACCGAGATGGTGTCCAGCTGGACGGCGCCCAGGTGTCGCAGCACCTGCCGGACACCGCCCCGGCGGTCGGGGGCGCCGAGCAGGCCCTGGGCGCGCAGGGCGATCCGGCGGGCCTGGTCGGCGGAGAGCGGGAGCGCGGACGCGGGCGCAGGCGACGGGAGGCTCATGCGGGGAGGGTAGAGCCACCCACTGACAATGCCCGCGCGGGGCGCCGGGACGCGCGGCGCGGGTGTCAGCGCGGGTCGTCGGCCAGGAGGGCGGCGATCCAGGCGTCCCGGAAGGTGCCGCGCTGCTCGGCGTACGAGCGCAGGGTGCCCTCGAAGCGGAAGCCCAGCCGGTCGGCCAGCGCCCGCGAGGGCTCGTTGCCCGTGTACGCCACCCACTCCAGCCGGCGCAGGCCCAGCTCGGTGAAGGACCAGTCGACCACGGCCCGGGACGCCTCGTACGCGTAGCCGAGCCGGCGCAGGCCCGGGGCCACCCAGTAGCCGATCTCGCCGGTGCCCGGCCGGTCGGCCTTGAGCGCGACGCCCTGCGCGCCGACCAGCGCGCCGTCCTCGGCGGTGCGCACCACCCAGGTGCAGTTGGTGCCGCTCGCCCAGCCCGCGGCGCCGATCCGCTCGACGAAGAACTCGGCGTCGGTGCGGCGGTACGGGGTCGGGACCACCGTCCAGCGCTGGATCTCGGGGTCCTGGCAGGCGGCGGTGATCTCGTCGGCGTCGGACGGCAGCGGCGGGCGCAGGACCAGGCGGTCGGTTCGCAGCGTGGGTGCTTCCATGTCGGGAGTCTTCCGGAGCGGGTCGGTGGAAGCCGAACGGTTTTCCCGGGGAACCTCCGGGCCCGCCGGACGGTTGAGCATGGCGCGGAGGTCGGACGGTGTCCGGTTTGACCCGCCGGGCCATGCTTCGCGGAGCTTTGCACCGGCGGGTGACACGGGAATACCGTGCTGACGGACCTCCCGGCGGCTCGGCCTCCTCGCATACGATGACCCGTACGGTGGGGTAGGACTCGCCGCAAGTCATTCCAGAGCCGATCCAGGCAAGGAGCCCGCTCACAATGTCCGTCTTCGACAAGATCCTGCGCGCCGGCGAAGGCAAGATCCTTCGCAAGCTGCAGCGGATTGCTGCCCAGGTCAACTCGATCGAAGAGGACTTCGTCAACCTCACCGACGACGAGCTGCGCGCGCTCACCGACGAGTACAAGGCCCGTCTCGCCGACGGCGAGTCGCTGGACGACATCCTCCCCGAGGCCTTCGCCACGGTCCGTGAGGCGGCCAAGCGCGTGCTCGGCCAGCGCCACTACGACGTCCAGATCATGGGCGGCGCCGCGCTGCACTTCGGCCACGTCGCCGAGATGCGCACCGGCGAGGGCAAGACCCTGGTCGGCACCCTGCCCGCGTACCTGAACGCGCTGACCGGCAAGGGCGTCCACCTGATCACCGTCAACGACTACCTCGCCGAGCGCGACTCGGAGTGGATGGGCCGGGTGCACCGCTTCCTCGGCCTCGAGGTCGGCGTGATCCTGGGCAACATGACGCCGGCCGAGCGCCAGCGCCAGTACGCCATGGACATCACCTACGGCACCAACAACGAGTTCGGCTTCGACTACCTGCGCGACAACATGGCGTGGTCGCAGGACGAGCTGGTGCAGCGCGGCCACAACTTCGCGATCGTCGACGAGGTCGACTCGATCCTGATCGACGAGGCCCGCACCCCGCTGATCATCTCCGGCCCGGCCGACCAGGCGACCAAGTGGTACGCCGACTTCGCCAAGCTGGTCACCCGCCTCAAGATCGACCGCGACTACGAGGTCGACGAGAAGAAGCGCACCGTCGGCGTCCTGGAGGACGGCGTCTCCCGGGTCGAGGACTACCTGGGCATCGACAACCTCTACGAGTCGGTGAACACCCCGCTGGTCGGCTTCCTGAACAACGCCATCAAGGCGAAGGAGCTGTACAAGCGGGACAAGGACTACGTCGTGATGAACGGCGAGGTCATGATCGTCGACGAGCACACCGGCCGCATCCTGGCCGGCCGCCGCTACAACGAGGGCATGCACCAGGCGATCGAGGCCAAGGAAGGCGTCGAGGTCCAGAACGAGAACCAGACGCTCGCCACCATCACCCTGCAGAACTTCTTCCGCCTCTACTCGAAGCTGTCCGGCATGACCGGTACCGGCACCACCGAGGCGGCCGAGTTCCACCAGATCTACAAGCTGGGCGTCGTCCCGATCCCGACCAACAAGACCCCCAAGCGCATCGACCAGCCCGACCTGATCTACAAGTCGGAGCCGGCCAAGTTCGCCGCCGTGGTCGAGGACATCGCCGAGCGCCACGAGAAGGGCCAGCCGGTCCTGGTCGGCACCGTCTCGGTCGAGAAGTCCGAGTACCTCTCGCAGGAGCTGCGCAAGCGCGGCATCCCGCACGAGGTGCTCAACGCCAAGCACCACGAGCGCGAGGCGCAGATCGTCGCCCAGGCCGGCCGCAAGGGCGCCGTCACCGTGGCCACCAACATGGCCGGCCGCGGCACCGACATCATGCTCGGCGGCAACCCCGAGCACCTGGCCGCCGCCGAGCTGGCCCAGCGCGGGCTCACCGCCGAGGAGACCCCGGAGGAGTACGAGGCCGCGTTCCCGGCCGCGCTGGAGAAGGCCAAGGCCGCGGTCAAGCAGGAGCAGGAGGAGGTGCAGGAGAACGGCGGCCTGTACGTCCTCGGCACCGAGCGCCACGAGTCCCGCCGGATCGACAACCAGCTGCGCGGCCGCTCCGGCCGCCAGGGCGACCCGGGCGAGTCCCGCTTCTACCTCTCGCTCGGCGACGACCTGATGCGCCTGTTCAAGGCCGGCATGGTCGAGCGCGTGCTGTCGATGGCGAACGTCCCGGAGGACGTGCCGATCGAGTCGAAGATGGTCACCCGCGCCATCGCCTCCGCGCAGACCCAGGTCGAGCAGCAGAACTTCGAGATCCGCAAGAACGTCCTGAAGTACGACGAGGTGCTGAACCGCCAGCGCGAGGTCATCTACACCGAGCGCCGCCGGGTGCTGGAGGGCGAGGACCTCCAGGAGCAGATCGGCCACTTCATGGACGACACCGTCGAGGCGTACGTGACCGCCGCGACCAGCGAGGGCTTCGAGGACGACTGGGACCTCGACAAGCTCTGGACCGCGCTCAAGCAGCTCTACCCGATCACCCTCGACCTCGACGAGCTGGAGGAGGAGGCCGGCGAGAACGGCGGCTTCACCCCCGAGTTCCTGACCAAGGTCCTGCAGGAGGACGTCCAGGCCTCGTACGGCCGCCGCGAGGACCAGCTCGGCGAGCAGATCATGCGCGAGCTGGAGCGCCGGGTCGTCCTCTCGGTGCTCGACCGCCGCTGGCGCGAGCACCTGTACGAGATGGACTACCTGCAGGAGGGCATCGCGCTGCGCGCCTACGCCCAGCGCGACCCGCTGGTCGAGTACCAGCGCGAGGGCTTCGACCTGTTCTCCGCGATGATGGAGGGCATCAAGGAGGAGTCCGTCGGCTACCTGTTCAACCTGGAGGTCCAGGTCGAGCAGCAGGTCGAGGAGGTCCCGCTCCAGGACGCCGAGGTCATGCTCGACAAGCTGGAGAAGGACGCCGCGGGCCGCCCGGAGATCAGGGCCAAGGGCCTGGAAGCTCCCGAGCGCAAGAAGCTGCACTACACCGCGCCCTCCGAGGAGATCGGCGGCGGCATCATCGAGGGCGACTTCGACGACGAAGGCCTGATCGACGACGCCGGCGACGGGCTCACCCGGGCCGAGCGCCGCAAGGCCGCGAAGGCCGCGAAGGGCCGCCGCCGCAAGGCCTGACGACCCGGTGCCACCAGGGGCGCCACTCCGCTGCGGCGGGGTGGCGCCCCTGCGCGTTCCCCGGTCAGTGCGCCTCGACGGCGGTGCACTGCCACTGGGCGGTGCGGTGGTGCTGCTCCAGGCGGAAGGCCACCATGTGGTGGCGCGGGCCGAACTCCACCCGGACGCAGACCTCCAGGGCGTCGGGCGCCGGCGCGGAGTCGTACACCCGGCCCAGGCGCATCCGGGGCGCCCGGCCGCGCGGGCGCAGCGGGCCGGTGCGGACCAGGGCGGTCAGCTGCTGGTAGCCGAGCAGGGTGGTGTGGCGCTGCAGCTGGCCGACCGGGCGGACCCCGGTCAGCACCTCGACCAGCCGGTGGGCGAAGCGGGCCGCCAGGTCGCGCCGGTCGGTGCTGGACGGTGCCGGGGCGCAGGCGGCCCGCGGACGGCGGACCACCCCGGTGACCCCCGTCGGGTGCGGGTGGCGGACCGGGCGGCGCGGCTGCGGACGGCCGGGGGCGTGCACCGCGTGCACCAGCGGGCGGATGCGCGGGGCGGTGGCGGTGGCGAGGTGCTGCTCGGTCATCGGTGACCTCCCGTTCGGGTGCGGACGACGTCCTTGCTATCGGCGTGTCGCGGGCCCGGGCAAGGCCGGACTGGGCCGGTGGGGGAGGGCGGCGCGGCTGTCCCCTATCCGGATGACGGCCGCTCAACGGCGGGCCCGTTCGCGTGCGGCGGCCCGCGGGGTGTTGACGCCGGGCGGCGCGGCGCGGGGCACGAAGGGGGACGTCGCAACCCGGTTTACCCGACGGTAGGGCGGAGGATCGGGCACGGAGGTGAGGTCCAGGTGACCCAGGTCGAGGAGCGCTCGGGCGAGGAGGAGGACGGCGCGCACGAGCAGCGGGCGGTCCGCGAGGGCCGCAAGGGGCGGAACGTCGGGGAGGGGCGGGCGGACGGGGACGGTCCGCTGCGGCGCGGGCTGGTGCTCGGCGGCGGCGGGATGCTCGGGGCGGCCTGGACCATCGGCGCACTGACCGCCGTCGAGGAGGCCACCGGCTGGCGCCCCGGGACGGCGGACGTCCTGCTCGGCACCTCGGCCGGCGCGATCCTGTCGACCATGCTGGCGGCGGGCGTGGACGTCGAGCAGCTCGCCCGGCACCAGCGCGGCGGACAGGTCCTGGAAGGCCCGCTCGCCGGCGCGCGGTTCGACTACGAGACGGCGGTCGGCGGGGCGCTGCCGCCCCGGCCGCGCGCCGCGATCGGCTCGCCCGGGCTGCTGCGGGACGCCGTCCGGCACCCGCGCGACTACCCCTTCCTGACCATGGTGTCG
The DNA here is from genome assembly GCF_043200835.1 of Kitasatospora sp. NPDC048365. NCBI lineage: Bacteria > Bacillati > Actinomycetota > Actinomycetes > Kitasatosporales > Streptomycetaceae > Kitasatospora > Kitasatospora sp. NPDC048365. The sequence goes on along the minus strand of NZ_JBICYJ010000035.1, from coordinate 74,174 downwards.
GCCGCGGTGCCGACCGGCCGCGGGTCGGTGGCGGCCGTCGGCGAGCTGGTGCGCCACCTGGTCGGGGCGGACGGGTTCGCCCCCGGAACGCCGCTGCGGGTCGCGGCCGTCGACTACCGCAGCGGCCGGCGGGTGGTCTTCGGCGACCCCGACGCGCCGCGGGCCAGCGTCTCCGACGCGGTGATGGCCTCCTGCGCGATCCCCGGCTGGTTCGCGCCCATCGAGGTCGACGGCAGCCGGTACGTCGACGGCGGCTGCTGGTCCGCCACCAACGCGGACCTGCTGGCCGGCCGCGGCCTCGACGAGGTGTACGTGCTCGCCCCCATGGCCCTGCGCCCGGACCCCGGCGGCCGGCGCGGCCACGACCGGCCTAGGGGCGCCCTCGCCCAGCTGGTCAGCCGCTACCGGCGCGCCGTCAACCGGCAGCTGCTGCGCGAGGCGCGCGAGCTGCGGGCCGACGGCGTCCGGGTCCGGCTGCTCGCCCCCACTCCGGCGGACCTGGCCGTGATGGGGCCGAACATGATGGACCCGGCGCGCCGCGAGGCCACCCTCGAAGCGGCCCTGGAGACCGCCCGGGACGCGCTGCGGGCGACCCGGTAGAGCGCCCGCCCGTTCCCGATACGCTTACGCCCTGACGACCGATCTGGAAGGTGCCTGCGATGCGCGTGTACGTGCCCACCACGGTGCGGGGGCTGGCCGCCGCTCATCAGGACGGCGCGCTGGAGGACGCGGTGGCCTACGCGGTGACGCCGGCGCTCCGCGAGTGGTACGTCAGCGACGACATCGAGGAGCTGGAGTACGCCGCGCTCAACCGGGCCGCGCAGTCCTCGCTGCGCCTGCTCGCCGCCGACCCCGACGCCCCGCGCCGCCGTGTCGTGGTCGCCGTCGAGGTCGCCGACTCCGCGGTCGCGCCGTTCGCCGGTGACGAGTACCAGGACCAGGCCTCGCTCGGCCGGGTCGTGCTCAGGGGCGCCGTGAAGCTGGCCAAGGCCGCCGCGGTGCACGCCGACGCGGACGACTCCGACGTCGTCGAGGACGTCACCGCGGCCGCCGCCGCGATCACCGCCGCCGACGACGGCGACCAGGACGCCCAGTTCACCGTCGACGGCGCCGAGGACCACGACCTGCTCTGGTTCGCCACCCAGGAGATCCCCGGCCTGCTGGCCTGACCCCCCGGTCGAGGTCGTACCCTTCACCTCGTGCGTAGTCATATCGTCTGGGACTGGAACGGGACGCTCCTCCACGACATGGAGGCGGTGCTCGGGGCGAGCAATGCCGCGTTCGCGACCGTCGGCGTGGCGCCGATGACCTTGGAGGAGTACCGGGCGCAGTACGAGATCCCGATCCCGCGGTTCTACGAGCGGCTGCTGGGGCGGGTGCCGAGCCAGGCGGAGTGGCTGGCGCTGGACGACGCGTTCCACGTGAAGTACACCGAGCTGTTCCCGGCCTGCCGGCTGACCGACGGGGTGCTGGAGCTGCTGGCGGGGTGGGCGGCGGCGGGGCGGAGCCAGTCGCTGCTGTCGATGTACGAGCACGCGAAGCTGGTGCCGGCGGTGGAGGGGTTCGGGCTGACCGGGCACTTCCTGCGGGTGGACGGGCGGCGCGGGGCGAGCGGCGGCCGGAAGGCCGGGCACCTGGCGCTGCACCTGGAGGCGCTGGCGGAGCAGGTCGACCCGGGGCGTACGGTGCTGATCGGGGACGCGGCGGACGACGCCGAGGCGGCGCTGGAGTCGGGGATCCACGCGGTGCTGTACACCGGCGGCTCGCACACCCGGGAGAAGCTGACCGGGGTGGGCGTCCCGGTGGTGGATTCGCTGGCGGAGGCGGTCGCGCTGGCGGAGCGGATCACCGCCTGACCGAGCGTGTCCCGGGGCCCGCGCCCCGGCCGCTGGTTCACCCTGGAACGACCGCAGCCGAGCACGACCGTACGGAGCACCCGAGCACCATGCCGATCGACGCCGTCACCCAGGTTCCGCCGCCCGTCAACGAGCCGGTGCGCAGCTACGCGCCGGGTTCGCCGGAGCGGGCGCGGCTGCTGGCGAAACTGGACGAGCTGGCGGGGGAGTCGATCCCGCTGCCGATGACGATCGCCGGGGAGCAGCGGTTCGGCGGCGGCGAGCGGACCGAGGTGGTGCAGCCGCACCACCACGCGGCGAAGCTGGGCGTGCTGGGCAACGCGACGCAGGCGGACGCGCAGCTGGCGGTGGACGCGGCGCTGGCGGCCGCGCCGGAGTGGCGGGGGCTGTCGTTCGACGACCGGGCGGCGGTGTTCCTGCGGGCCGCGGACCTGCTGGCGGGGCCGTGGCGGGAGACGGTGGCGGCGGCCACGATGCTGGGCCAGTCGAAGACGGCGCAGCAGGCGGAGATCGACGCGCCGTGCGAGCTGGTGGACTTCTGGCGGTTCAACGTGCACTTCGCCCGGCAGCTGCTGGCGGAGCAGCCGCTCTCCGGTCCGGGGGTGTGGAACCGGGCGGACCACCGGCCGCTGGAAGGTTTCGTCTACGCGGTGACGCCGTTCAACTTCACCGCGATCGCGGGCAACCTGCCGACCGCGCCGGCCCTGATGGGCAACACGGTGGTGTGGAAGCCGGCGCCGGCGCAGACGCTGTCGGCGTTCCACCTGATGCGGCTGCTGGAGGCGGCGGGCCTGCCGCCCGGCGTGATCAACCTGGTGACCGGGGACGGGCACGCGGTGTCCCAGGTGGCGCTGGCCAACCCGGCGCTGGCGGGGCTGCACTTCACCGGGTCGACGCAGACCTTCCAGCAGCTGTGGCGGACGATCGGCGCCAACATCGGCACCTACCGGGCGTACCCGCGGATCGTCGGGGAGACCGGCGGCAAGGACTTCCTGATCGCGCACCCGTCGGCCGACCCGGCGGTGCTGCGGACGGCGATGGTCCGGGGCGCGTTCGAGTACCAGGGGCAGAAGTGCTCGGCGCTGTCCCGGGCGTACCTGCCGCGCAGCCTGTGGCTGAAGATCAAGGACGAGTTCCTGGCGGAGGTGGACGCGCTGACCGTCGGCGACGTCACCGACCTGTCGAACTTCATGGGCGCGCTGATCGACCGCCGGGCGTACGAGAAGAACACCGCGGCGATCGAGCGGGCGAAGCGCGACCCGCAGGTGGAGCTGGTCGCGGGCGGGCAGTACGACGACGCGATCGGGTACTTCGTGCGGCCGACCGTGCTGCTCTCCGGGGACCAGCGCAACGAGATCTTCTCCACCGAGTACTTCGGGCCGATCCTGGCGGTCCAGGTGTACGAGGACTCGCGCTGGTCGGAGGCGCTGGACCGGGTGGACCGGGCGGCGCCGTACGGGCTGACCGGGTCGGTGATCGCGCAGGACCGGCGGGCGATCGCCGAGGCGCTGGAGCGGCTGCGGTTCACCGCCGGGAACTTCTACATCAACGACAAGCCGACCGGCGCGGTGGTCGGCCAGCAGCCGTTCGGCGGCGGCCGGGCGTCGGGGACCAACGACAAGGCGGGCGCGGCGCAGAACCTGCTGCGCTGGACGTCCACCCGGTCGATCAAGGAGACGTTCGTACCGCCGACGGACTACCTGCACCCGCACATGGAATGGGCGCCGGAGCCGGGTCACCGCAGCTGACGGCGGACCGCTTGGACAAGGTGTCCAGGAAGGAACGATCATCCTGCGGGATTGCTCCTCTGTGTCCCCTGACACCTTCGTTTCCTCAGGTTAGGCTGACTGGCGTCGCCGGGCCGGTCCCACAGGTCAAACGATCTGTCGTACCCAGGCGGAGGGTCGCTCATGCGTGGCACGAGCGGCTTTCATCCTGGGCATGCGGGAGTATTGCGGACAGACCCGGCGGTGTACACCCAGCCATCACCGAGTCACGCAACGGCGCGCGACAGGAGCCATACAGCCATGCAGACCAAGCTGGACGCAGCCAAGGCAGACCTGCTCAAGAAAGCAGCGGCAGCCGCTGAGAACAGCCAGGTAGGGGGAGCGGCGCCCGGGGAGGGCCTGAGCAACGGTGCTCTGGCCGCGTACCTGCACCACTACTACCTCCACACCGCCCCCGAGGACCTGGTCGACCGCGACCCGGTCGACGTCTACGGGGCGGCGGCCTCCCACTACCGACTGGGGCTGAAGCGCCCCCAGGGCACCGCCGAGGTCCGGGTGTACACCCCGACCGTCGAGGAGAACGGCTGGTCCTGCGGCCACACCGTGGTCGAGGTCGTCACCGACGACATGCCGTTCCTGGTCGACTCGGTCACCAACGAGCTGACCCGCCTGGACCGCGCGATCCACCTGGTGGTCCACCCGCAGCTGGTGGTGCGCCGTGACATCACCGGCAAGCTGCTGGAGATCCTCGACATCGACGCCTGCGCCCGCAGCCAGGCGGCCGGCGCCGAGTGGCCGGCCGACGCGGTGGTCGAGTCCTGGATGCACATCGAGATCGACCGCGAGACCGACCGCGAGGACCTGCGCTCCGTCGAGTCCAACCTGCGCCGCGTGCTGGGCGACGTCCGCGAGGTCGTCGAGGACTGGTCGAAGATGCGCGACTCCGCGCTGCGGCTGGCCGACGAGCTCGCCGAGCAGCCCCCGGCCGCCCTCTCCGAGCAGGAGGTCGGCGAGGCCTGGGAGCTGATGCGCTGGCTGGCCGACGACAAGTTCACCTTCCTCGGCTACCGCGAGTACGACCTGGTCGAGCACGAGGGCGAGGAGGTGCTCAAGGCGGTCGCCGGCACCGGCCTCGGCATCCTGCGCGCCGACCCGCTGAGCCACGACACCGACCACCACCCGGTCTCCGAGGCGTTCAGCCGGCTCTCCGCCCCGGTGCGCACCAAGGCGCACGAGAAGAAGCTGCTGGTGCTGACCAAGGCCAACAGCCGGGCCACCGTGCACCGCCCCGCGTACCTCGACTACGTCGGCGTGAAGAAGTTCGACGCCAACGGCGAGCCGGTCGGCGAGCGCCGCTTCCTCGGCCTGTTCTCCTCCGCCGCGTACACCGAGTCGGTCACCCGCATCCCGGTGGTGCGCCGCAAGGTGCAGGAGGTCGTGAACGCCTCCGGCTTCTCCGCCGAGAGCCACGACGGCCGCGACCTGCTCCAGATCATGGAGACCTTCCCGCGCGACGAGATGTTCCAGACCGCGCCGTCGGAGCTGCTCTCCATCGCCACCAGCGTGCTCTACCTGCAGGAGCGCCGCCGGCTGCGGCTGTTCCTGCGCCAGGACGAGTACGGCCGCTACTTCTCCGCCTTCGTCTACCTGCCGCGCGACCGGTACACCACCCGGATCCGGCTGCGGCTGATGGAGATCCTGAAGGAGGAGCTGGCCGGTGAGCACATCGACTACACGGTGTACGCCACCGAGTCGGTGCTGACCCGCCTGCACTTCGTCATCCGGGTCGCCCCCGGCACCGAGCTGCCGCACCTCTCCGAGTCCGACATCGAGCGGATCGAGAACCGCCTGGCCGAGGCCGCCCGGTTCTGGATGGACGGCTTCAACGACCAGCTGCACGTCGAGCTGGGCGAGGAGAAGGCCGCCGAGCTCGGCCACAAGTACGCCAACGCCTTCCCCGACGGCTACCGCGCCGACTTCCCGCCGCGCACCGCCGTCGCCGACCTCAAGCAGATCGAGGCGCTGTCCGGCGAGGGCGACTTCCGGCTCAACCTGTACCAGCCGGTCGGCGCGGGCGACGACGAGCGCCGCTTCAAGATCTACCGGGTCGGCGGCCCGATCTCGCTGACCGAGGTCCTGCCGGTCCTGCAGCGCCTGGGCGTCGAGGTGCTCGACGAGCACCCGTACGCGCTCAAGCGCGCCGACGGCACCACCGCGTGGGTGTACGACTTCGGCCTGAAGCTGCGCGAGGCGACCGAGTTCAGCGAGGACGACCGCGAGCGCTTCCAGGAGACCTTCTCTGCCACCTGGACGGGCCAGGCCGAGAACGACCGCTTCAACGAGCTGGTCCTCACCGCCAAGCTGAGCTGGCGCCAGGCGATGGTGCTGCGCGCGTACGCCAAGTACCTGCGCCAGGCGGGCTCCACGTTCTCCCAGGACTACATGGAGGACGCGCTCCTCAACAACACCCACACCACGCGCCTGCTGGTCAACCTCTTCGAGGCCCGGCTCAGCCCCAGCCACCGCTCGGGCGCCGCGGAGATCACCGACGCGATCCTGGAGGAGCTGTCCGGCGCCCTCGACGAGGTCGTCTCGCTGGACGAGGACCGCATCCTGCGCTCCTTCCTCCACCTGATCAAGGCCACCCTGCGGACCAACTTCTTCCAGCACGACAGCCGGGGCGACCTGCACTCGTACGTGTCGATGAAGTTCGACCCGAAGGCCATCCCGGACCTGCCGGCCCCGCGCCCGGCGTTCGAGATCTGGGTGTACTCGCCGCGCGTCGAGGGCGTCCACCTGCGCTTCGGCAAGGTCGCCCGCGGCGGCCTGCGCTGGTCCGACCGGCGCGAGGACTTCCGCACCGAGATCCTCGGCCTGGTCAAGGCCCAGATGGTCAAGAACACCGTCATCGTCCCGGTCGGCGCCAAGGGCGGCTTCGTCGCCAAGCAGCTGCCGGACCCGTCGGTCGACCGCGACGCGTGGCTCGCCGAAGGCGTCGCCTCGTACAAGACCTTCATCTCCGCGCTGCTCGACATCACCGACAACCTGGTCGGCGGCGCGGTCGTCCACCCGCTGGACGTGGTCCGCCACGACGAGGACGACACCTACCTGGTGGTCGCCGCCGACAAGGGCACCGCGACCTTCTCCGACATCGCCAACGGGGTCGCCGAGTCGTACGGCTTCTGGCTGGGCGACGCCTTCGCCTCCGGCGGCTCGGCCGGCTACGACCACAAGGGCATGGGCATCACCGCCCGCGGCGCCTGGGAGTCGGTCAAGCGCAACTTCCGCGAGCTCGGCGTCGACACCCAGTCCGAGGACTTCACCGTCATCGGCATCGGCGACATGTCCGGCGACGTCTTCGGCAACGGCATGCTGCTCTCCGAGCACATCCGCCTGGTCGCCGCCTTCGACCACCGGCACATCTTCCTGGACCCGAACCCGGACGCCGCGGCCTCCTTCGCGGAGCGCCGCCGGCTGTTCGATGTGCCGCGCAGCTCCTGGGACGACTACGACAAGTCGCTGATCTCCGCGGGCGGCGGTGTCTTCCCGCGGTCGGCGAAGTCCATCCAGCTGTCGGCGCAGGTGCGGGAGAAGCTCGGCATCGAGGCCGCCAAGCTCACCCCGGCCGAGCTGATGAAGGCGATCCTGCAGGCGCCCGTCGACCTGTTCTGGAACGGCGGCATCGGCACCTACGTGAAGTCCACGGCGGAGACCAACGCCGAGGTCGGCGACAAGGCCAACGACGCGATCCGGGTCAACGGCGCGGACGTCCGCGCCCGGGTGATCGGCGAGGGCGGCAACCTCGGCTGCACCCAGCTCGGCCGGATCGAGTTCGCGGCGGTCGGCGGCCCGGAGTCCACCGGCGGCTGGATCAACACCGACGCCATCGACAACTCCGCCGGCGTGGACACCTCGGACCACGAGGTCAACATCAAGATCCTGCTCAACCAGGTGGTCGCCGACGGCGACATGACGGTCAAGCAGCGCAACACGCTGCTCGCCGAGATGACCGACGAGGTCGGCCACCTGGTGCTGCGCAACAACTACGCGCAGAACGTGGTGCTGGCCAACGCCGTGGCCCAGGCCGCGAGCATGGTCAACGTCCACTCCCGGATGATCAACCGGCTGGAGTCCGACGGCCGGCTCGACCGGGCGCTGGAGTTCCTGCCCGCCGAGAAGGCGATCCGCGAGCGCCAGCAGGCCGGTCGCGGCCTCTCGCAGCCCGAGCTGTCGGTGCTGCTCGCCTACACCAAGATCACGCTGGCCGACGAGCTGCTCGCCACCGACCTCCCGGACGACCCGTACTTCCGGACGGTCCTGCACGAGTACTTCCCGACCGCGCTGCGCGCCCGGTTCGCCGACGCGATCGACAACCACCCGCTGCGCCGCGAGATCATCACCACGCTGATCGTCAACGACACGATCAACCGCGGTGGCTGCACCTTCGCCTTCCGCCTCCGCGAGGAGACGGGCGCGACCTACGAGGAGATCGCCCGCAGCCACGCCGCCGCGCGCGCCGTCTTCGGCCTCGAGGAGATGTGGGACCAGGTCGAGTCCCTGGACAACCAGGTGCCCGCCGAGGTGCAGACCAAGATGCGCCTGCACTCGCGCCGCCTGGTCGAGCGGGCCACCCGCTGGCTGCTCAACAACCGCCGCCAGCCGCTCGACATCGCCGGCACCATCGAGTTCTTCCACGACCGGGTCAACCTGGTCTGGGACAGCCTGCCCAAGCCGCTGCGCGGCGAGGACGCGGGCTGGTTCGACTCGGTGTACGAGGAGCTGGCCGGCACCGGCGTACCGGAGGGCCTGGCGACCCGGATGGCCGGCCTGTCCTCCGCCTTCCCGACGCTCGACATCGTCGGGGTCGCGGACCGTTCGGACGCCGACGTGATGGAGGTCGCCGAGCTGTACTACGACCTCGCCGACCGCCTGCAGATCACCCACCTGCTGGACCGGATCATCGAGCTGCCGCGTACCGACCGGTGGTCCTCGATGGCCCGTGCCGCGATCCGCGAGGACCTGTTCGCCGCCCACGCCGCCCTCACCGCCGACGTCCTGGCCGCCGGTACCGAGGGCGCCACGCCGGAGGACCGCTACCGCGCCTGGGCGGAGCTCAACGGCACCCTGCTGAGCCGCGCGAAGACCACGCTCGACGACATAAGGGGTTCGGACAACTACGAGCTGTCCAGCCTGTCCGTCGCGATGCGCGTGATCCGCACGCTGCTGCGCAACGGCCGCTGACGGCCCGACCGGACGGCCCGGGGAGCGATACCGCTCCCCGGGCCGTCCGGCGTTCTCCGGGAAACCCGTGTGGAACCCTGGTCCGGCTGCGGACAGGAGGGGACGTGGAACTCTCGATACGGGCGCGACTGCGCGCCGGGGACCAACGGGCGTACGGGGAGCTCTTCGACGAGCACGCGGGCGCCGTGTACGGCTACGCGCTCCGCACGCTCGCCGACTGGGCGGCCGCCGAGGACGTGGTCTCCCTCACCTTCCTGGAAGCCTGGCGGCTGCGCGCGACCCTGCACGAGGAGGGCGAGTCGGTCCGGCCCTGGCTGTTCGGCATCGCCACCAACGTGCTGCGCAACACCGCCAGGGCCGGCCGCCGGCACCGCGCCGCGATGGCCCGGCTGCCCGAGCGGGAGGCGACCCCGGACTTCGCCGAGGAGCTGGTCACCCGGCTCGACGACGGCGCCCAGCTCGCGGCCGTCCAGCGGGCGCTGGGCCGGCTGCGGCGCGGCGAGCGGGAGGTGTTCCGGCTCTGCGTCTGGGTCGGCCTGGACTACGCCGCCGCGGCCGAGGCGCTCGGCGTGCCGGTCGGCACCGTGCGCTCCCGGCTGTCGCGCGCCCGAACCCGCCTGCGCGCGCTGACCGAACAGGAGTTGACGGCGCGTCGGGAACCGGGCGGGGCCTGCGGACAGGTACAGGACGGCCGCGTCGCAGCGGCCCGGTCGCTGCAGGGGGACATCCGATGAACGACACGCCCGAGATGCTCACCGCCGACCGCCACCGGTTGCTGAAGGAGCATCTGATGAACGAGATCGACCGTGAGGCGCAGGCACCGCACGCACCGCGGGCACGGCGGAAGCTGGTGTGGCTGGTCGCCTCGCCGATCGCCGTGGGGGCCGTGGCCGCCGCCGTGCTGCTGGTCCCGGGACGGCCCGGTGCCCAGCCCGCCCCGGTCGGACCGGCGGCGAGCGGGTCGGCGTCGCCGTCCGGCTCGGCCTCGGCCTCCGCCACGGCCTCCGCCACGCCGGAGCCCGAGCCGACCGACGCCGCCGGGCTGCTGGCCCGGGCTGCCAGGGCGATCGCCGCGAAGCCGGCGCCCGCCGCCGCGGCCGCACAGTTCACGTACACCAGGGAGGTCTCGGAGGGCGGCGGCTGGCCGCGCCACGAGCGGAAGATCTGGTGGTCCGTCGACGGCAGGTCCGAGGGCGCGATGATCGACCCGACCTCGAACGTCCCCGGGAAGGGCGAGAAGGGGCTGCACGACATCCCCGCCCGGCTGCCCAAGGAGAACGGCGTCTTCGCGGAGCCCCGGCTCGGCGGCGGCCGGACGACGTACCAGTTCGTCGCCTCGCTGCCCACCGACCCGGAGCAGCTGCGGCAGCGGCTGCTCGCCGTCGACCGCTCCGACCAGGTGTCGCCGCCCTCGGCCCTGACCGAGACCATGCGCAACCAGCTGGCCTTCGGGGACGTGCAGTTCATCTTCCAGAACGTCCAGGCGCCGCCCGCGGTGGCCGGGGCGCTGATGCAGGCCGCGGCCCGGATCCCGGGTACGTCGGTGGTCGCCGACCAGGTGGACGCGGCGGGGCGCAAGGGTGTCGCGGTGGTCGGGATGTCGAGCAACCAGCGGATCGCGCTGATCTTCGACGTGAAGACCGGTCAGTACCTGGGACTGCGGATCGTGGAGAGCAAGTACCTGCCCGCGGTCGGGCCGGACGGTACGCCGCCGGTCGGCGAGCCCGGCGCGGACGTGGTGAAGGCCGACCCGCACGCGGTCTTCGCGACGGCGGCGATGGAGGAGCGGATCGTGAACGCGGTGGGCGCGGAGGGGTAGCTCAGGTCGCCGCACGCTGGAGGGCGCTGGCGAGCAGGGCGAGGTCGGTCGGCCCGTTGCCCAGCTCGCGCACCGGGCGGCGGGCCGGGGGCGCGCCGTGCTCGGCGAGGTCGGTGGCGACCACCGTCGGGCGGAGGGTGGCGGTGCGGGGGATCCGGCCGCTGACCCGTGCGGCCTGGAAGGCGGTCACGCCGCCGTCCGCCCGGCGCAGGTACCCGCGGCCGGGCGTGCCCTCGGGCAGGGACGCCGCGTCGGGGATGTGCACGAGCAGGTCGGACTCGGCGGCGTGTTCGGTGCGCAGGGCTATCCGCAGCAGCGCCGCCTCGTCCAGCTCGCTGCCGGCCAGGGCCTCGGGCGAGCCGGTGGCGGCGATCAGGTGGACGCCGAGCCGGCCGCCGCGCCGGGCGACCTCGGCGAGGGCGCGGGCGAGCGGTCGCCCGCCCGGCGAGGTGGGCGCGAGCAGCGCGTCGTAGTCATCGACGACGAGGACCGTCCGGCCCGGGGCGGGGCCGTCGGCGGCGGGTGCCTCGTCCGGCGAGCGCCGCGGCTCGATCACCCGGGCGGCGGCCGCCACGCCGTCGACGGGGGAGCCGCCGCCGACCAGGGCGGGCGTCCGGTCGAGGGCCCGCGCCGCGTGCCACTCGGCGAAGCCCTGGCGGCCGAACAGGGCCTCCCGCTCGTCGAGCACATCGAGCAGCACCTGGGCGTGCAGCATGGCCTGCCGGGGGTCCTCGGCGGCGTTGTAGTGGGTGGTGACGTGCGGCAGGTCGGTGCAGCCGCCGAGGCCGTCCGCGGCGTCCACCCGGCGGCCCTCGACGACGGTGACGGCGAGCCGCTCGGGGTGCTCGGAGACGGCGAGCGAGGCGACCAGGGTGCGCAGCAGTTCGGTCTTGCCGGAGCCGGGAGCGCCGCCGATCAGCAGGTGCGGGCCGCCGCTCTCGCCGGGCTCCAGCAGGTCCGGGTCGGCCAGGTCGAGGGTGCAGGTGTCGTCGTCGCGGGAGGTGCCGAGCAGCGCGGTGGCGGCGCCGGGGCCGGCCGGCAGGGCCTCCCAGCGGGCGGAGAGCTTCGTGGGGGAGACCGACTCCAGCCGGAGCAGGTCGAGCAGGCGCAGCGCGGAGGGCAGCGGCCCGCGGGCGGCGGGCGCGGCCTCGCGGAGCGGGGCGAGGACCCGGGCGAGCCGCTCGGCCCAGGCGGGCGAGACGGCGTCGAGGGCGACGTCGTCGATCCGCTGGAGGGCGCCGCCGACCGGCCGCTCCACGGTGAGCAGGGTGGCGACCTCGCCGGTGATCTCGGCGTGGGCGCCGAGGCCGGCGGGCAACTGCTCGGGCGTGTCGGCGAGGCAGACGGTGAAGACGCCGACGGCCGGGCCCTGCCGGAGCAGCACCGCGAGGGCCTCACGGGCGGCGGTGCTGCCGGGGTCGCCGTCGACGACCAGGACGGTGGCGGGGGTGCCCGCGGTGGCGGTGGCGAGCTCGGCGAGCCGGGCCTCGGCCTGCTCCGGGCCGAGGCCGAACAGCAGGCGGCAGGCCTGGCTCTGGGTGGGGCGCAGGTGCGGCAGCCACTGGGCCCAGGACCAGCCGTCGGCGGGTGCGCCGTCGGGGTCGGGCCCGGGCTGCTCGGCGGCGACGACCACCAGGCCGAGGCCGCTCGGCGGGTGCAGGGCGGCGAGCTGGGCGACCACGGCGCGGGCCAGGCCGGCCAGCCGGTGGCGGGGGCCGCTGAGGCCCAGGCTGCCGGCGGTCTGCAGGTCGACGGTGACCGGGACGGCGGGCAGCAGGGTGCCGGGGGCGGTGCCGGGGCCGCCGGGGAGGTCGGCGGTGCCGAGCCGGACGGTCAGCGCGTCCGGGTGGGCGGGGCCGCGCTCCCACAGCCGGGGGCCGGTGGTGAGGGCGGTGAGCAGCAGGGCGGCCGGGTCCGGCCAGCGCTCGCGCTGGGCGGCGGCCTGGCGGCTGCGGGCGGCGGCGTGCTGCTGCCCGGCGTCGGGCGCGTCGGGCTCGGCGGCCCGGCGGCGGCGGGAGAGCAGGCCGAAGGCGCGGCCGGCCGGGCCGGGGGTCTCCGGCGCGGGGGCGGGCGCGGGCTGGGCCAGGGTGGTGCGGGCGGGCGGCTGCGCGGCGAGCCGCAGGTGGCCCTCGCCGTCGGGGGCGGCGGTGCGCGGCGACCCGGAATTCTCCCCGATTTTCGGACGGGTCAGCTGCAGCGTGGACTCGCCGATCCGGACCAGCGCGCCGTCGGCCAGCTCGGCGCTGCCGTCCCGCAGGAAGCGATCGTCGAGCACGGTGCCGTTGGTGGAGCCGAGGTCGCGGACGGTCACCGTGCCGTCGGCGGCCAGGTGCAGGGAGAGGTGCAGGCGGGAGACGTCCGGGTCGTCGAGCGGGACGTCGGCCTCGGAGGAGCGGCCGATCCGGACCTCCTCGCCGTGCAGGCGGTGCACGCCGCCCGCGTCCGGGCCACCGATCACGCGCAGCTCGGCGGCGGCGGGCTCGGTGCTCTCCTCGTCCGCGTCCGGGTCGGGCTCGCCGAGGCTGAGCACGGCGCCGTCGACCAGCGGGGGCCGGCCGAGCGGGGTCTGTTCGTCGAGCCGGTGGCTGCCCGCGTACAGGTGGACATGGGTGGCCGAGCGCGGGCCGCGCACGCCGACCGCGCCGGCCAGCGCGCCGGCGACTGCGCCGAGCGCGGTGCCGACGGGCGCCGTGACCAGGACGTCCGTGGATGCGCTCGACCCCGCCGGGCCGCTGCGCGGTCGAAGGACGGTGAGCCGGATCTGCATCTCGCCCCTGTGTCCCTTCATGCACACGTGTGGTGACTGCCATCCTGCCACCCGGGAAGGACAGTCCGCGCACGGTACCGGATTTGACGATCTTGCGATCATCGCCATGGTGGGCCGGACGGTACGTCAGGTCAACCCGATCCCCTAGGGGGCCTTCCCGGGACACTGCCCGCCCGCCTCGGAAAGGCGCTCGGGCACCGTTAGAGTTGCCGAAAATCAGTAACGGGCCCGGCGAGGAGTGCACAGGTGCGGCCAGTCGGCAGCAAGTATCTGCTCGAGGACAGTCTCGGGCGCGGGGCCACCGGCACCGTGTGGCGCGGGCGGGTCCGCGAGGACGTCGCCGTGCCCGGGCTCCAGCCCGGCCAGGCGGTCGCCGTCAAGGTGCTCCGCGAGGAGCTGGCGGCCGACCCGGACGTGGTGATGCGCTTCCTGCGCGAGCGCTCGGTGCTGCTGCGCCTGAGCCACCCCAACATCGTGCGCACCCGCGACCTGGTGGTCGAGGGCGAGCTGCTCGCCCTGGTGATGGACCTGGTCGAGGGCCCGGACCTGTACCGCTACCTGCGCAGCAACGGCCCCTTCTCGCCGATCGCCGGCGCCCTGCTGATGGCGCAGGTCGCGGACGCGCTGGCGGTCAGCCACGCGGACGGCATCGTGCACCGCGACCTCAAGCCGGCCAACGTGCTGCTGGCCACCGTCCGGACCGACGGCACCGAGCAGATGCACCCGATGCTCACCGACTTCGGCATCGCCCGGCTCGCCGACTCCCCGGGCATCACCCGGACCCACGAGTTCGTCGGCACCCCGGCCTACGTCGCCCCGGAGTCCGCCGAGGGCCGCCCGCAGACCGCCGCGGTGGACGTCTACGGCGCCGGCATCATGCTGTACGAGCTGGTCACCGGCCGGCAGCCGTTCCAGGGGGACGGTCCGCTGGCGATCCTGCAGGCGCACCTGGCGCAGGAGCCGGAGCGGCCCCGCTCGATGCCCGAGCCGCTGTGGACGGTGATCGAGCGCTGCCTGCGCAAGAACCCCGCCGAGCGGCCCACCGCGGTCTCGCTCGCCCGGGCCCTGCGGGTGGTCGCGGCCGGTGTCGGCGTGCACGCCGGCCCGGCGGCGGTCGAGGCGGCGCTCGCCGTCGGCGACCTGCTGGTGCCGGACCCGGCGCTCGCCGCCGCGGCGCCCGCCGCGCCCGCCGCCGGAGGCTTCGACCCGTCCGCCGCGACCCAGGTCATGGACCACCGGCCGCCGCCCGCGCAGCCCCCGGCCGGGGCCGAGGACCGGACGCAGGTGATGCACCAGGCCCCGGGCGCCGAGGCGCGCACCCAGGTCATGGGCCAGCAGCAGCAGCCGCCCGCCGACCGCACCCGAGTGATGCCGCCGATGCCGCCCGGCGCCCCGACCGCCGGGCCCGCCGCCCCGCCGCCCGGCCAGCCGGAGGCGCCGCACCCGTGGCAGACCCAGCTGCGCGCGGCCCGCGACCGCAACCAGCAGACCGAGGTCGGCTACTTCGACCCGGAGGAGCTGAACCGCCCGCAGGTCGCCCCCCGCCCGTACCAGGCCCCGCCGCCGGGCCAGCAGCCGCCGCGCGCGGGCCAGCCGCCGCAGGGCGGCCAGCAGCAGGGCCAGCAGGGCCAGCAGGGCCAGCAGGGCCGGTACGCGCCGCAGCCCCCGCAGGGGTACGGGCAGCAGCCGCCCGCCGGCCAGCCCGGCCGCGGCCAGCGCCCGCCGGTGGCCCCGCCGCCGTACCAGGCGCAGCAGCGGCCCGCCCAGCAGGGCTACGGCCAGCAGGCCGCGCCGGGCCGGGCCCAGGGCTACGGGCAGCAGCCCGGTCAGCCCCAGGGCTACGGGCAGCAGCCGGGCCAGGGGCAGCGCCCGGCCCAGCAGCCGCCGTCGGGCTACGGGCACCCGCAGCCGCAGCAGGCGCCCGCCCGCCGCCCGGAGCCGCAGCCGCAGCGCCGTCCCGAGCCGCCGGCCCCGCAGTACCGGGAGCCGGAGCCGCGCGAGCGGCGCGGCCGCAGCCGCAACCGGATGTACATCCCGGGCCTGGGCTGTCTGAAGGGCTGCCTGATGGTGCTGCTGATCCTGGCGGTCGCGGCGGTCGCGCTGTGGAACTTCACCCCGCTCCCGGAGTGGTGGGCGACCGTTCAGGACTGGTTCGCGAGCGTTCAGGACTGGTTCGGATCGGTCTCGGGCAGCTCGAATTGACGCTTTGTCGACAATCCTGAAGATTTCTTCCGGTCAACTGCCCTGCCAGCGGCTTCGTGGGGCTCCCGGAGGGCGTCGGGGCGCGTAGGTTGTTCGCTGAGCACCGACCTCACGAGCCCACGGAGCAGCATTGGCACGCAAGATCGGCAGCCGGTACACCGTCCACCAGGTGATCGGCCGGGGCTCGGCCGGCACGGTGTGGCTCGGCGAGGGCCCGGACGGTCCCGTCGCGGTCAAGCTGCTGCGCGAGGACCTGGCGTCCGACCAGGTCCTGGTCGGCCGCTTCGTCCAGGAGCGGTCCGCCCTCACCGGCCTCGACCACCCCAACGTGGTCGGGGTGCACGACATGGTGGTGGACGGCAGCGACCTCGCCCTGGTGATGGACCTGGTCCGGGGCAGTGACCTGCGCACCCGCCTGGAGCGCGAGGGCGTCCTCACCCCGCAGGCCGCCGCCTCGGTGATCGCCGACGTCGCCGAGGCCCTGGCCGCCGCCCATGCGGCCGGCATCGTGCACCGGGACGTCAAGCCGGAGAACGTGCTGCTCGACCTGGCCGCCCCGCCCGGCCCCGGCGGCGCGCCGCGCGCCCGGCTCACCGACTTCGGCATCGCCCGGCTGGTCGACGCCCCCCGCCGGACCCGGGCCACCCGGATCATCGGCACCCCCGACTACCTGGCCCCCGAGATCATCGAGGGCCTGGAGCCGCGCGCCGCCGTCGACATCTACGCGCTGGCCACCGTGCTGTACGAGCTGCTCACCGGCGCCACCCCGTTCGGCGGCGGCCACACCGGCGCGGTGCTGCGCCGGCACGTCACCGAGAACGTCCCGCCGGTCGCCGGGATGCCGGACGGCCTGTGGCGGATCATCTCCGAGTGCCTGGCCAAGGCCCCCGCCTCCCGGCTGCGCGCCGCCGAGCTGGCCGTCCGGCTGCGCGAGCTGCTGCCGGAGCTGGCGGGCCTGCCGCCGCTCGCGGTGCCCGCCCCGCGCGCCGCCGAGGAGCCCCTCACCCCCGCCGAGGCGGTGTACGCCGAGGTGGACGCCGGCCCGGGCACCCACCGCCGACGGCGCGGCCCGGCCGTCCCGCTGGTCCCCGCGCCCTCCCCGGACTCCACCCGGGACACCCACACCAGCCTGCGCCGCCCCTCCGCGGAGGAGCTCGCCTCGTACGCCGCCGAGTCGCGCGCCCAGCGCTCGGCCGCCGGCCAGCCCGCCCACCGGCGCAGCCGCGCCGCCCGGATCCGCCGCCGCCGGACGCTGGCCGTCCTGGTCGCCGTGCTGCTCCTGCTGGCGGGCGCCGCCGCCGCGTTCTCCGCCTTCGCGGCGGAGCCCCCGGGCGCCGCCCACGCCCTTGCCTGCACCCTTGCCCGCACCCCGGCGGGGGCGCTCCCGGGGCACCTCCACCCCCCGGTGTAGCCGAGGTGCCCCACCGAGCCATTAGGCTTGATGTGTGGCAGCCGTCGATCCTTCCGAAGAGCTCAAGTCCCTCGAGACGACCATGGGGTCGATCGAGGCCGTCCTCGACCTGGACAAGATCCGGGCCGACATCGCGACCCTGGAGGAGGAGGCAGCCGCCCCGACCCTCTGGGACGACGTCGCCAACGCGCAGAAGGTCACCAGCCGGCTCTCCTTCCTCCAGGGCGAGCTGCGCAAGTTCGAGACCCTGCGCGGCCGGGTCGACGACCTGGGCGTCCTGTTCGAGCTGGCCGAGGCCGAGGACGACGCGGACACCCGCGCCGAGGCCGAGGTCGAGCTGACGTCCGTCAAGAAGGCCGTCGAGGAGCTCGAGGTCCGCACCCTCCTGTCCGGCGAGTACGACGCCCGCGAGGCGCTCGTCAACATCCGCGCCGAGGCGGGCGGCGTGGACGCCGCCGACTTCGCCGAGCAGCTGATGCGCATGTACCTGCGCTGGGCCGAGCGGCACGGGTACCCGACCGAGGTCTACGACACCTCGTACGCGGAAGAGGCCGGCATCAAGTCCGCGACCTTCACCGTCAAGGCGCCGTACGCCTACGGCACCCTCTCCGTCGAGCAGGGCACCCACCGCCTGGTGCGCATCTCGCCCTTCGACAACCAGGGCCGCCGGCAGACCTCCTTCGCCGGCGTCGAGGTCCTCCCCGTCGTCGAGACCTCCGACCACGTCGACATCGACGAGGGCGAGCTGCGGGTGGACGTCTACCGCGCCTCCGGCCCCGGCGGCCAGGGCGTCAACACCACCGACTCCGCGGTGCGCATCACCCACCTGCCCACCGGCATCGTGGTCTCCTGCCAGAACGAGCGCTCGCAGATCCAGAACAAGGCCTCGGCGATGAACGTCCTCCAGGCCAAGCTGCTGGAGCGGCGCCGCCAGGAGGAGCGCGCCGCGATGGACGCGCTCAAGGACGGCGGCTCGTCCTGGGGCAACCAGATGCGCTCCTACGTCCTGCACCCGTACCAGATGGTCAAGGACCTGCGGACCGAGTTCGAGGTCGGCAACCCGCAGGGCGTGCTGGACGGCGACATCGACGGCTTCATCGAAGCCGGCATCCGCTGGCGCAAGCAGCGCGAGACCGCGAACAGCTGAACATAGGAAATGAGGCCCCGGAGCGTGAGCTCCGGGGCCTTCTCCGTGTGCGGGGTGGTGCGTGGGGTCAGCGGACGGCCAGGACGACCAGCGTCAGCAGCGCGGCCGCGATCAGGCCGAGCAGCAGCGCGGGGTTGAGCGCGGCGAACGGGCCCTGCTGCTCCTGCAGTCGGGCTCGGTTGGCGCGGCAGACCGGGCACCGGCCGTCACTCACGCGGCCGTTGCAGTTGGCGCACACCAGATGGTCGCAGGTCATGCGATCTCCTCCTTGCTGCTACAGCCAACGCGCCGGGGGCGGCTTTGGTTCCGACTCTCTCCACTCTGCCAGGTTCCGAACCCTTCGGCTCCCGGAGGGGAAGGGTGGTCGGTCTGTGACGTAGCTCGCAATTTTGCGGGCAGAACGGATCCGCAACAGACGAAACCACGGTCGGTAGCGGCTCGCGGACTGCGGGTGTTCGTGGGCATCGCGTAAGGTCACTGACTCCGCTCCACCTAGGATGGCCTCCGTGATGCAGCCGTGATCAGATTCGACAACGTCTCCAAGACCTATCCCAAGCAGAACCGTCCGGCCCTGGACAACGTCTCGCTGGAGATCGAGAAGGGCGAGTTCGTCTTCCTGGTCGGCTCCTCCGGCTCGGGCAAGTCCACGTTCCTCCGCCTGTGCCTGCGCGAGGAGCGGCCCTCCACCGGCGCGGTCCACGTGCTCGGCAAGGACCTGGGCAAGCTGTCCAACTGGAAGGTGCCGCACATGCGCCGCCAGCTGGGCACCGTCTTCCAGGACTTCCGCCTGCTGCCGAACAAGACCGTCGGCCAGAACGTCGCGTTCGCCCTCGAGGTGATCGGCAAGCCGAAGAGCGCCATCAACAAGGTGGTGCCCGAGGTGCTCGACCTGGTCGGCCTCGGCGGCAAGGAGGACCGGATGCCCGGCGAGCTCTCGGGTGGTGAGCAGCAGCGCGTGGCCATCGCCCGCGCCTTCGTGAACCGTCCGATGCTGCTGATCGCCGACGAGCCCACCGGTAACCTCGACCCGCAGAACTCGGTCGGCATCATGAAGCTGCTGGACCGGATCAACCGCACCGGGACGACGGTCCTGATGGCCACCCACGACCAGGCGATCGTCGACCAGATGCGCAAGCGCGTCATCGAGCTCGACAAGGGTCTGCTGGTCCGTGACCAGGCCCGCGGCGTCTACGGCTACCAGAGCTAGAGAGAGAAGCATGCGCGCCCAGTTCGTTCTGTCGGAGATCGGCGTCGGTCTCCGCCGCAACCTGACGATGACCATCGCCGTCGTCGTCAGTGTCGCGCTCTCGCTCGCCCTCGCAGGTGCCTCGCTGCTCGTGCGCGACCAGGTCAACTCCATGAAGGGGTACTGGTACGACAAGGTCGAGGTGAGCATCTACTTCTGCACCAAGTCGGACAAGCAGTCCGCGCAGTGCGCGGCGGGTGCCGCCACGGACCAGCAGGTCGCGGACGTCAAGGACGCCCTGGCCAAGATGGACCTGGTGGAGAACTACACCTACGAGAGCTCCGCCGAGGCGTACCAGCGCTTCAAGCAGACCAACCCGGACAACCCGCTGCTCGCCGCGGTGGGTGCCGAGGCGATGCCGCAGTCCTGGCGGGTCAAGCTCCACGACCCGACCAAGTACGACGTGATCCAGAGCGCCTTCGCCGGCAAGCCCGGCGTGAAGTCGGTCGAGGACCAGCGCAAGATCCTGGAGAACCTCTTCGGCCTGCTGAACGGTCTGCAGACCGCGGCGTTCGTGATCATGGTGCTGATGCTCTTCGTCGCCCTGCTGCTGATCGTCAACACCGTCCGGGTGTCGGCGTTCAGCAGGCGGCGCGAGACCGGCATCATGCGCCTGGTCGGCGCGTCCAACTTCTACGTGCAGATGCCGTTCATCGCCGAGGCGGCGTTCGCGGCACTGCTGGGCGCGGCGCTGGCCTCGGTGCTGCTGCTGGGCGGACACTTCTTCGTCCACGGCTGGCTGGCCAAGAAGGTGCTGTTCATCCACTTCATCGGCCTGTCCTCGGTGCTGACCGTGATCCCGCTGCTGGTCGTGGTGGGTATGGGCATGGCCGGCATCGCGGCCTTCTTCACCCTGCGCAAGTACCTCAAGGTCTGACGGCTCGTCACGGGGTTCGGCCGCCGGGAGACTCCCGGCGGCCTAGACTCCTGCCATGCCGACAGCACAGCGGGTACGACAGGGGGCCACCTTGGCCGTCCTGTTCGGTGCCGTGCTGCTCGCCGGGGCGGCGGCCGGCGCGTGGGGCGAGGCCTCGCCGGCCCCCTGGCAGTCCTCCTCGGAGAGCGCCCGGCTGACCGCCCGCGACCTGGACGGTGCCGACCTCTCCCCGGCCCAGGCCGAGCGGCTGGTCGGCGAGAGCGGCGACCGCTGGGCGGCTTACCTGAGCCCCGAGGAGTACGCCGACCTCACCGGCGGCCGCTACCTGGGCGTCGGCCTCTCGGTCGGCCGCAACGGCACCACCACCGCGGTCTCCGCCGTGGTCCCCGGCGGCCCGGCGGCCGAGGCCGGCATCGCGGCCGGCGACCGGCTGCTGCACATCGACGGCGTCCCCGCCGACCAACTTCCCGTCACCGACGTGGTCGCCCGCCTGCGCGGGCAGCGGGCCGGCACGCCCGTGGCGCTCTCGGTGCAGCGGGCCGACGGGCCGGTGCGCGACGTGGTGCTCACCAGGGCCGTGCTGGCCGCCCGCGAGGTCGAGGTCGACCGGGTGCGGCCCGGCGTGGTGCGGATCGCGGTGCACGCCTTCACCGAGGGCGTCGCCGCGCAGGTCCGGGAGGCCGCCCGGGGCAGCCAGGGCCTGGTGCTCGACCTGCGCGGCAGCTCCGGCGGCCTGGTCGAGGAGGCGGTCGCCACCGCCTCGCTCTTCCTCGACGGCGGGCCGGTCGCCTCGTACCAGGAGCACGGCGAGACCCGCGAGCTGACCGCGGCGCCCGGCGGGGACACCGCGACGCCGCTGGTCGTCCTGGTCGACGGCGGCACCATGAGCTCCGCCGAACTGCTGGCCGGTGCGCTGCAGGACCGCTGCCGCGCCGTTCTGGTGGGCACCCGCACCTTCGGCAAGGGCAGCGTCCAGCAGCCCAACCGCCTCGCCGACGGCTCCGTGGTGGAGCTCACCGTCGGCCGCTGGTCGACCCCCTCGGGCCACACCCCCGACGGCGTCGGCCTGCTCCCCGACGTCCCGGCCCCCGCCGGCGGCGACGCGGCCGAGCTGGCCCTGCAGGTCCTGGCCGGACTGCGGGCGCGCGGTTAAAGGGACTGCCCTCCGCCCGGTCGAGATGCGAGAATGGCCAGCGCTATGGCAAAGGAAACGGGTAAGAAGCTGGTCGCGCAGAACAAGAAGGCGCGGCACGAGTACACCATCCTGGACACCTACGAGTGCGGCATGGTGCTGACCGGTACCGAGGTGAAGTCGCTCCGCGAGGGCCGCGCCAACCTGGTGGACGGCTACGCGTACGTCCAGGGCGGCGAGGCGTGGATCGACAACGTCTTCATCCCCGAGTACACCCAGGGGACGTGGACCAACCACTCGGCGCGGCGCAAGCGCAAGCTGCTGCTGCACAAGATGGAGATCCGCAAGATCGAGTCCAAGGTCAAGGAGACCGGCCACACCTTGGTGCCGCTCTCGCTGTACTTCAAGGACGGCCGGGCCAAGATCGAGCTGGCGCTCGCGGTCGGCAAGAAGCTGTACGACAAGCGGCAGACCCTGCGCGAGCAGCAGGACAAGCGCGAGTCGGACCGCGCGGTGGCCGCCGCCCGGCGGCGCCAGCGTTAATCTGCTTGGCGCTCGCCGGTCACGGCGCGTACCATGTGGGCAGCACAACCGGAGGGCCCCGGCTCTCCGGTGCTACTTGTTAAATCAACATGGGGATGATCGGTTTCGACAGTGGTAGTCGAAACAGGAGAAGCGAGCCGAGGAACGCGGCAATGATCTCGTTAACCATCTGTCGCAAAAAAATAATCGCCAACTCTAAGCGCGATTCCCAGGCGTCTTTCGCCCTCGCTGCCTGATCGTAGCGAGTAATGGGTGTCAGCCCGGGGCGTTCCCGACCCGGATCCTGGCATAATCTAGGGGACTCAACCTGCCACCCCGGCTGCGGGGGTGTTGGGGAAATCAAACAGTAGCTGGGCCTGTTGGCGGCTTGTCCGCGTGACTGCCAGGGCCGAGAAAATCACAGCGGACTGCGCTCGGAGAAGTCCTGAATCCACTCCATTGGACCCGGGTTCGATTCCCGGCATCTCCACCACCCCATGTGCATGCAGAGCCGTCCTCCTTCCCGGAGGGCGGCTCTCTTGCGTTTCCGGGGCCTCACACCGGGGCCCGTCGCCGGGTGAGAGGTCGGTTCCGCAGCCTTCACAGGACTCAGCGGAGCCGGAAACCGGCGCTCCCTAGCGTCTTCACCACAGGGCATCGGAAGGCAAGGGGAGTACCGATGAGCACAGCCACGCAGGCCAGAACGGGCAGTCGCTGGATCCAGGAGTGGGACCCGGAGAACGTCTCCTTCTGGGAGCGCACCGGAAAGAAGATCGCCAACCGGAACCTGATCTTCTCGATCTTCTCCGAACACATCGGCTTCTCGATCTGGAGCCTCTGGTCGGTGATGGTGCTCTTCATGGGCAAGCCGTACGGCATCGACCCGGCCGGAAAGTTCTTCCTGGTCGCGATGCCGACCCTGGTCGGCGCCTTCGTCCGGATCCCGTACACGGTCGCGGTGGCCCGGTTCGGCGGCCGCAACTGGACGGTGATCGCCGCGCTGATGCTGCTGGTGCCGGCGATCGCGGCGGCGTACGTGATGCACCCCGGCACCTCGTACACCACGTTCATGGTGGTCGCCGCGCTGACCGGCGTCGGCGGCGGCAACTTCGCCTCCTCGATGACCAACATCAACGCCTACTTCCCGATGCGCCGCAAGGGCTGGGCGCTCGGCCTGAACGCGGGCGGCGGCAACATCGGCGTTCCGGTGATCCAGCTGATCGCGCTCGCCGTGATCACCTGGGCCGGGGCGAACTCGCCGCGGCTGGTGCTCGGCATCTACATCCCGCTGATCGTCGTCTCGGCGACCTGCGCCGCGCTGTTCATGGACAACCTGGCGCCGATGAAGGCCGACACCGGCTCGCTCGCGGCGATCGTCCGGGAGAAGCACACCTGGCTGATGTCGGTGCTCTACATCGGCACCTTCGGCAGCTTCATCGGCTTCTCCTTCGCTTTCGGCCTGGTGCTGCAGAACCAGTTCGGCCGCACCCCGCTGCAGGCCGCGCAGCTCACCTTCATCGGCCCGCTGCTCGGCTCGCTGATCCGCCCGGTCGGCGGCTGGCTGGCCGACCGCTGGGGCGGCGCCCGGATCACCTTCTGGAACTTCGTCGCCATGGCCGCCGCCGCCGGCGTGGTCACCTACGCCTCCTCGGTGAAGTCGCTGCCGATCTTCCTGACCGGGTTCATCGGACTGTTCGTCTTCGCCGGCATCGGCAACGGCTCCACCTACAAGATGATCCCCGGCATCTTCGACGCCAAGGCGCAGGACCGGATCGCCGCCGGGGAGAGCACCGAGGACGCCGCCGCTTGGTCGCGGAAGATGTCCGGCGCGGCGATCGGCGTGATCGGCGCGGTCGGCGCCCTGGGCGGGCTCTTCATCAACCTCGCCTTCCGGCAGTCCTTCCTGGTCGCGAAGTCCGGCACCCCCGCGTTCGTCTCCTTCCTCGCCGCGTACGCCGTCTGCTTCGTCCTCACCGGCGTGGTCTACCTGCGCCGTCCCGCCGCCGCCCCGGCCGCCGAGCGCACCCCGGCGCTCGCCCAGGTCTGAACGGGTCCTGACGCACCGCCACCCCCGGGGCGGGCCCGACCTGGCGAAACACGCCGGTAATCGGACCGACCCGGGGGTGTGATCGCAACCCGGGACGATGGCCGTCCACCCACCCAAGCCCCGCCGTCGAGCCGCCCTCGGCGGGGTCGCGCCGCCCGAAGGACAACTCAGTCATGGCCGAACCGACCGACCAGCCGACCGAGTCCGCCCCGCCGCTCTCCGGCTGGACCATCGGAATCACCGCCGCCCGCCGCGCCGACGAACTCACCGCCCTGCTGCAACGCCGCGGCGCCACCGTCGTCCGCGCACCCGCCCTGCGGATCGTGCCGCTCGCCGACGACTCCGACCTGCTCGCCGCCACCCGCGCCCTGGTCGCCGACCCGCCGGACATCGCCGTCGCCACCACCGGCATCGGCTTCCGCGGCTGGGTCGAGGCCGCCGAAGGCTGGGGCCTCGGCGACGACCTGATCGCCACCCTGGCCAAGGCCACCGTGCTCGCCCGCGGCCCCAAGGCCAAGGGCGCGATCCGCGCCGCCGGCCTGCGCGAGGAGTGGTCGCCGGAGTCCGAGTCCTCCGCCGAGGTGCTGGAGCGCCTGCTGGAGCAGGGCGTCGACGGCCGCCGGATCGCCGTCCAGCTGCACGGCGCCCCGCTGCGCGGCTTCATCGAATCGCTCGTCGCCGCCGGCGCGGAGATCGTCGAGGTCCCCGTCTACCGGTGGCTGCCGCCCGCCGACCTCGGCCCGCTCGACCGGCTGCTCGACGCCGTCTGCAACGGCTCGCTGGACGCCGTCACCTTCACCAGCGCGCCCGCCGCGATCAGCCTGCTGGAACGGGCCGAGCAGCGCGGCCTGACCGCCGAGCTGCTGCACGCGCTGCGCCGCGACGTGCTGCCGGTGTGCGTCGGCCCGGTCACCGCCGCGCCGCTGGAGGAGCAGGACGTCCCCACCGTGTGGCCCGAGCGGATGCGGCTCGGCGCCATGGTGCAGACCCTCACCGCGCAGCTGCCCGACCGGGCCCGGCGCCTCGCCGTTGCCGGGCACGCCCTGGAGCTGCGCGGGCAGGCCGCCCTGGTCGACGGCGAGCTGCGGCCCGTCCCGCCAGCCGGGATGGCCCTGCTCCGGGCGCTGGCCCGCCGCCCCGGCTGGGTCGTCCCGCGCGCCGAGCTGCTGCGCGCGCTGCCCGGCAGCGGCGACGACGAGCACGCCGTCGAGACCGCGATGGCCCGCCTGCGCGCCGCCCTCGGCACCCCCCGCCTGATCGCCACCGTCGTCAAACGCGGCTACCGCCTCGCCGTCGAACCGGTGGCGGAACCCGGAAGCTACTAGGAACCCCGTCGGTGCGCTCCTGACGGCCCTCCCCAGGCGTGTAGGATCATCCGTCCGCCTTTTTCGTTCCTCGCACCACTGGGGTCCCCTTGGGAGCGCGCACCACCGACACCATCCGCGACCGCGAGATCGCGGGTGAGCAGCAGCACCTCGACACCGTCTACCGGCGGCTGGAGGAGAAGCTCGCCGAGGCGGAGTACATCCTGGAGGACGCCGCCAAGCGCGTGCAGGTCGGTACGCCGGGCGCACTCGCCGAGCGCGACGCGCAGGTCTACCGGGCGGGCGCGCACCTGCAGCGGCTGAACAACGAGTTCGAGGACTTCCTGTTCGGCCGGATCGACCTCCAGCGGGCGGACGCCCCGGAGGAGCACGGCATCCCCTCGCAGACCCCGCTCGACCCGGCCGACCCGGCCGTCGCGGAGACCCTGCACATCGGCCGGCTCGGCGTGCTGGACGCCGAGTTCGGCCCGCTGGTGATCGACTGGCGGGCCCCGGCCGCCGCCCCGTTCTACCGTTCGACGCCGCTGGAGCCCGGCCGGGTGATCCGCCGCCGGGTGATCCGCTCCAAGGGCCGCAAGGTGATCGGCGTCGAGGACGACCTGCTGCGCCCCGACCTCGCCCCGACCCTGAACGGCGAGGAGCTGCCGGTGGTCGGCGACGGCGCCCTGATGGCGTCCCTCGGCCGGGCCCGCAGCCACTCGATGCGCGACATCGTCTCCTCCATCCAGAAGGAGCAGGACGAGGTGATCCGCGCCGCCGCGGCGGGCGCCACCCTGGTCACCGGCGGCCCCGGCACCGGCAAGACCGCGGTCGCGCTGCACCGCGCCGCGTTCCTGCTCTACCAGGACCGCCGCCGCTACGCGGGCGGCATCCTGGTGGTCAGCCCGACCCCGCTGCTGGTCTCCTACACCGAGGGCGTGCTGCCCTCGCTCGGCGAGGAGGGGCAGGTGGCGATCCGCGCCGTCGGCTCGCTGGTGGACGGGATCGAGGCGACCCGGTACGACACCCCGGAGACCGCCCGGGTCAAGGGCTCGGGCCGGATGGTCCAGCTGCTGCGCCGGGCCGCCCGCGCCGCCGTCGAGCTGCACGCGCCGACCGAGCTGAGGGTCTTCGCCCGCGGCGAGGCGCTGCGGCTGGACGCCAGCCGGCTGAAGGCGGTGCGCGGCAACGTCGTCGGCGGCGGCGGCACCCCGCTCAACCTGCTCCGCCCGCGTGCCCGCCGGCTGCTGCTGGACGCGCTGTGGTCGGAGCTGACCCGCAACCTGCCCAAGCCGCAGACCCACGCCGAGCGCGAGCAGCGCCAGGACGAGCGCGAGTCCTTCGACGAGTACGTCAGCGACGAGCAGGCCTTCCTGGACTTCCTGGACGCCTGGTGGCCGGCCGTGACCCCGCGCCGGGTGCTGGCGACGCTGCGCAGCCACCGGCACACCAACCGGATCGCCCGCCGCGCGGTCACCCCGGAGGAGGCCCGTCTGCTGGGCGCCTCCTGGCGGCACCTGAACGACAAGGGCGAGGGCGAGCTGTCGGCGCACGACGTGGCGCTGGTGGACGAGCTGCAGCTGCTGCTCGGCGAGCCGGCCCGGCCGAAGGTCCGCGAGGTGGACGCGATGGACCTGCTGACCGGTCTGGAGGAGGTCACCACCTACGGCGAGCGGGCGTACCGGCAGCAGCGCGAGCGGGTGGTGGAGGAGCGCCGCGAGTACGCGCACGTGATCGTGGACGAGGCGCAGGACCTCACCCCGATGCAGTGGCGGATGATCGGCCGCCGTTCGCGGACGGCGACCTGGACGATCGTCGGCGACCCGGCGCAGTCCTCCTGGCCGTTCCCGCAGGAGGCGCAGGCGGCGATGGACGAGGTGCTGGCCGGCAAGCCGCGCCGTCGGCACACGCTGACCGTGAACTACCGCAACCCGGCGGAGATCGCCGAGGTGGCGGCCAAGGTGCTGGCGCTGGCGGCGCCGGGCACGCCCTCGCCGAGCGCGGTCCGCTCGACCGGCGCGGTGCCGCGCTTCGCCGCGGTGACCGACCCCGAGCCGGAGGCGTTCGCCAAGGCGGCCCGGGTGGAGCTGGAGCGCCTGCTGGGCGAGGTGGAGGGCACCGTGGCGGTCGTGGTGCCGATGGACCGCCGGGCCGAGGCGGCGGCCTGGGCCGAGGGCCTGGGCGAGCGGGTGGTGGCGCTGGGCAGCCTGGAGGCCAAGGGCCTGGAGTACGACGCCACGGTGGTCGCCGACCCGACCGGGATCGCGGGCGAGTCGGAGGCGGGCCTGCGGGTGCTGTACGTGGCGCTGACCCGCGCCACCCAGCGCCTGACCGTCCTGTCCGGCCCCGACGACCTGCCGGACGCGGCCGGCGTCCCGGCGCTGCTGCACTAGCCGGCGGACGCGAGAAGGCCCCTCACCACCAGGTGAGGGGCCTTCCGCACGCTATGACACCGACCCGCCATGCTCGCCTCGCGGCAAGTGGTCCCTCGA
The DNA here is from genome assembly GCF_043200835.1 of Kitasatospora sp. NPDC048365. Taxonomy (NCBI): domain Bacteria; kingdom Bacillati; phylum Actinomycetota; class Actinomycetes; order Kitasatosporales; family Streptomycetaceae; genus Kitasatospora; species Kitasatospora sp. NPDC048365. The sequence goes on along the minus strand of NZ_JBICYJ010000035.1, from coordinate 46,384 downwards.
AGGGACGAAGGTTGGGCCCGGGGGCTTGGATCGAGCCGGTGCCTTGTCCAATGTAACGCATCGCCGCTGAGGGGCAAGGAGCGTTGTCGACTCCGCACACTCAATGAACGTTATTTCTGGCTACCCCCTGGTAGGTGCGACGATCGAGGTCTAGCATGCCGCGTGAACGAGCTTCAACAGAATGTTGAATCAGGAAGAAGGACGTCGATGGCGACGGTGCCCAGTGTCAGCAACTCGATCACGGTGCGGCTGGAGGTCCCGGCCACCGGAAACGCCGTGAGCTCGATCACCACGGCCGTCGAGTCCTCCGGCGGTTCGGTCACCGGTCTCGACGTCACCGCCTCCGGCCTGGAGGCGCTGCGGATCGACGTCACGGTCGCCGCCACCTCGGTGGCGCACGGCGAGGAGATCGTCGAGAAGCTGCGCGCGATCGACGGCGTGGCCATCGGCAAGGTCTCGGACCGCACCTTCCTGATGCACCTCGGCGGCAAGATCGAGATGTCCTCGAAGTTGCCGATCCGCAACCGCGACGACCTCTCGATGATCTACACCCCGGGTGTCGCCCGGGTCTGCATGGCGATCGCCGAGAACCCCGAGGACGCCCGCCGCCTCACCATCAAGCGCAACAGCGTCGCCGTGGTCACCGACGGCTCCGCGGTGCTCGGCCTCGGCAACATCGGCCCGAAGGCCGCGCTGCCGGTGATGGAGGGCAAGGCGGCCCTGTTCAAGCGCTTCGCGGGCATCGACGCGTGGCCGATCTGCCTGGACACCCAGGACGCGGACGAGATCGTGGCGATCGTGAAGGCGATCGCCCCGGGCTTCGCCGGCATCAACCTGGAGGACATCTCCGCGCCGCGCTGCTTCGAGATCGAGGCCCGGCTGCGCGAGGCGCTGGACATCCCGGTCTTCCACGACGACCAGCACGGCACCGCGATCGTGGTGCTGGCCGCGCTGATGAACGCGCTGAAGGTGGTCGGCAAGGAGATCGCCGAGATCCGCGTGGTGATGTCCGGCGCCGGCGCGGCCGGTACCGCGATCCTCAAGCTGCTGATGGCGGCCGGGGTGCGGCACGCCACCGTGGCGGACGTCCGCGGCGTGGTCCACGAGGGCCGGGACGACCTCAACGACAGCCTGCGCTGGATCGCCGAGAACACCAACCGCTCGGGCCGCACCGGCAGCCTCAAGGAGGCCGTGGCCGGCGCCGACGTCTTCATCGGCGTCTCCGCGCCGAACGTGCTGGACGGCGACGACCTGGCCACCATGGCGAAGGACGCGATCGTCTTCGCACTGGCAAACCCCGACCCGGAGGTCGACCCGGCGATCGCCCGGCAGACCGCCGCGGTGGTCGCCACCGGCCGCAGCGACTTCCCGAACCAGATCAACAACGTGCTGGTCTTCCCCGGCGTCTTCCGCGGCCTGCTGGACGCCCAGAGCCACACGGTGAACACCGACATGATGCTGGCCGCGGCCCGGGCCCTGGCCACCACCGTCGGCGACGACCAGTTGAACCCGAACTACATCATCCCCAGCGTCTTCCACCCGGACGTCGCCAAGACCGTCGCGGCCGCCGTCCGGGACGCGGCGGTCGCCGCCCGCGGCGGTGCCGAGGCCGCCCCGGCGAAGCCGACTCCGGGCATCGTCGGCACGCTGGACACCACCTCGTTCCCGGCCGTTCAGCTGTAGGTTCGACGGCCCGGCTGAGTAAACCGCCCCTCGCCCTTGCGACACAAGGGGAAGGGGCGTGTTTGGGCTTGTCGGTGCCAGGGCGTACGGTAGCCCTGCGACGGGGTGGCGTGTCCGACAAGTACGGTACGTCCCCCCGTGTCGCGCGGCGTGTCGGCTCGACATCCGCCCGATCCGGTCCCTCCGGAGCCGACGGAGCGTCACACCTCCGGCGGGCGGGCGCTGTTCGGGTCAACCACGCCGGGGGCCGATTGGCTTTCTCAGTGCCGGTCGGGGCAGGATTCGTACCCAGGCGGGCAGTTTGCGGCGCTTCGTGGTGTGAGCCCGGCCCCTGACCACCCCTCGCCTGAATGAGCAACGTGTACGGACCGGCCCACGCCTCCGTGCACGGCATAGCAACAGACCACAGGAGTACACATGAACCGCAGTGAGCTGGTGGCCGCTCTGGCCGAGCGCGCCGAGGTGACCCGCAAGGACGCCGACGCGGTGCTGGCCGCCTTCGCCGAGATCACCGGCGAGGTCGTCGCCAAGGGCGACGAGAAGGTCACCATCCCCGGTTTCCTGACCTTCGAGCGCACCCTCCGCGCCGCCCGCACCGCCCGCAACCCGCAGACCGGCGAGCCGATCCAGATCGCGGCCGGCTACAGCGTCAAGGTCAGCGCCGGCTCGAAGCTCAAGGAAGCCGCCAAGGGCAAGTGACGCGTCTCTGAGCGCCGAACACGACGGTGGCCGGTCTCCCCTCGGGGAGACCGGCCACCGGTCGTTCCGGGCACCGTCTCAGACGGTGACGAGCTCCTCGGCCTCGGCCGGCAGCTCGATGTGCGCGCCCAGGTCGCGCAGCTTGTCCATGAAGTTCTCGTAGCCGCGGTTGATCAGGTCGATGCCGTGCACGGTCGAGGTGCCCTCGGCCGCCAGCGCCGCGATCAGGTACGAGAAGCCGCCGCGCAGGTCCGGGATGATCAGCTCGCCGCCGATCAGCTTGGACGGGCCGGAGACCACCGCGGAGTGCTTGAAGTTGCGGGCGCCGAAGCGGCAGGGGGTGCCGCCCAGGCACTCGCGGTAGAGCTGGATGTGCGCGCCCATCTGGTTCAGCGCGCCGGTGAAGCCGAGCCGCGACTCGTACACCGTCTCGTGCACGATCGACAGGCCGGTGGCCTGGGTCAGCGCGACCACCAGCGGCTGCTGCCAGTCGGTCTGGAAACCGGGGTGCACGTCGGTCTCCAGGGCGATCGCCTTGAGCTCGCCGCCCGGGTGCCAGAAGCGGATGCCCTCGTCGTCGATCTCGTAGGCGCCGCCGACCTTCCGGAAGGTGTTCAGGAAGGTCATCATCGGGATCTGCTCGGCGCCGCGGACGTAGATGTCACCGCGGGTGGCCAGCGCGGCGCAGGCCCAGGAGGCCGCCTCCAGGCGGTCCGGGAGCGCCTTGTGGTTGTAGCCGCCGAGCTCGTCCACACCGGTGATCAGGATGGTGCGGTCGGTGCCCAGCGAGATGATCGCGCCCATCTTCTGCAGGACGCAGATCAGGTCGACGATCTCCGGCTCGATGGCCGCGTTGCGCAGCTCGGTGACGCCCTCGGCGAGCACCGCGGTGAGCAGCACCTGCTCGGTCGCGCCGACCGAGGGGTAGGGCAGCTCGATCTTGGTGCCGCGCAGCCGCTGCGGGGCGACCAGGTAGGTGCCCTGCGGGTGCTTCTCGATGGTGGCGCCGAACTGGCGCAGCACCTCGAAGTGGAAGTCGACCGGGCGGCCGCCGATGTCGCAGCCGCCGAGGCCCGGGATGAAGGCGTGGCCGATGCGGTGCAGCAGCGGGCCGCAGAACAGGATCGGGATCCGCGAGGAGCCGGCGTGCGCGTCGATGTCGGCGACGTTCGCGCTCTCCACGTGGGAGGGGTCGAGGATCAGCTCGCCGGCCTCGTCGCCGGTGCGCACGGTGACCCCGTGCAGCTGCAGCAGGCCGCGGACGACCTTGACGTCCCGGATGTCGGGCACGTTGCGCAGTCTGCTGGGGCCCTGGCCGAGCAGTGCGGCGACCATGGCCTTGGGGACCAGGTTCTTGGCACCGCGGATCTGGATCTCGCCTTCGAGCGGGTTTCCGCCGTGAACCAGCAGGACGTCGTCGGTCATCGTTCTCGCAATCCGGGTGCGCAGGGGGGGTTTTCGGCTGCGGGGTGGAGGGAAAAGCCTCTCACCACCCATAGATGGTAGAGGGTGGGCGATTGGTTCCCGTGTGCCCTATTGGTGATCATGGGCCCGGGGGCGCCTCCGGGCCCGGTGATTGGGCCGGACGAGTGGCCCCACCGGGGGCCGGACGGGGCATGGGTGGGTTTCGTGTTGGACACCCGTTGCAGCGTGTCCTGGGGGATCATTGCAGGCATGACCCCGGCCCTCTCGCACACCGGCCGCCTGCTCGTCGCGACGCCCGTGCTCACCGACCCGAACTTCGCCCGGGCCGTGGTACTGCTGCTCGACCACGACGCGCAGGGTGCCCTCGGGGTGGTGCTGAACCGGCCGACGCCGGTCGAGATCGCCGCCGTGCTGGACGGCTGGGCGGAGCTGGCCGGGCTGCCCGCGGTGGTCTTCCAGGGCGGCCCGGTGGCGCTGGACTCGGCGCTGGCGGTGGCGCTGGTCCCGGGTGAGGAGGGTCACGTCGAACCGCTCGGCTGGCGGCGGGTGCACGGGGCGCTCGGGCTGGTCGACCTGGAGGCACCGCCGGAGGTGCTGGCGGGGGAGCTGGGGGGCCTGCGGGTGTTCGCCGGCTACTCGGGCTGGTCGCCCGGGCAGTTGGAGAGCGAGATCGAGGAGGGCGCCTGGTACCTGGTCGACGCGGAGCCCGGCGACGTGTTCTGCCCCGACCCGGACCGGCTGTGGCGCTCGGTGCTGCGCCGCCAGCGCGGGCCGCTGGCGATGCTGGCGACCTACCCCGACGACCCCACGATGAACTGACCGCCGCCCCGGCGGGCCGCCCGGGCGACACTGGCCCGGTTCTCGGCGGCCCCCATAGACTTGGCACCCATGAGCACTCTTGAGCCCGAGCGCGGTCTCGGCACCGGCACCCTGGTCGAGCCCGTCCCGCAGACCTCGCACGGCGACGGCGACCACGAGCGCTACGCGCACTACGTCCAGAAGGACAAGATCATGGAGAGCGCCCTGTCGGGCTCTCCGGTGGTGGCGCTGTGCGGCAAGGTCTGGGTGCCCGGGCGCGACCCGAAGAAGTACCCGGTCTGCCCGATGTGCAAGGAGATCTACGAGGGGCTCAACAACCCCGACCAGGGCGGCGACGACAAGAAGTGACCCGGTCGGCAGGGGCCGCGCGTGCAGTGGTCTATGCCAATCCGGGGTGACCGGGGCAGGATGAGCCGTATGGATCTCATCCCTGCCCCGTCCCGTTTCCGCGCCGGTGAGGGCGCCTTCGAGCTGCGGCCGGACACCGGCCTGCACGCCGCCCCCGGCACGGAGCGGGCCGCCCGCCGGCTGCGCGCCGAGCTGGGCCCGGCCACCGGCCTCGACCTCCCCCCGGCCGCCGCCCCCGAGGGCGCGATCGCGCTGGAGCTCGACCCGGCGCTCGGCGCCGAGGAGTACCGGATCGAGGCCGACGCCGAGGGCGTGCGGCTGACTGCGGGCGGCGGGCCAGGCCTCGCGCACGCCGGGCAGACGCTCCGCCAGCTGCTCGGCCCCGCGGCCTACCGCAGGGCCCCGCTGCCCGGCGCCGAGTGGCGGGTCCCGGCGGTGCGGATCGAGGACCGGCCGCGGTTCGGCTGGCGCGGCGCCCTGCTGGACGTCTCCCGGCACTTCCTGCCCAAGGCGGACGTGCTGCGCTTCCTCGACCAGCTCGCCGCGCACAAGCTGAACGTGCTGCACCTGCACCTCACCGACGACCAGGGCTGGCGGATCGAGATCCGGCGCCACCCGCGGCTCACCGAGGTCGGCTCCTGGCGGGAGCGCTCGATGGTCGGCTTCCGCGCCGCCGACCGGCGCGACGACCGCCCGCACGGCGGCTACTACACCCAGGACGACCTGCGCGAGATCGTCGCGTACGCCGCCGAGCGGCACATCACCGTCGTCCCCGAGATCGACGTGCCCGGCCACATGCAGGCCGCCATCGCCGCCTACCCCGAGCTCGGCAACACCGACGTGGTGGACACCGCCGCGCTCGGCGTGTGGACCGACTGGGGCGTCTGCGAGAACGTGCTGAACGTCTCCGACGCCACCCTGCGCTTCGTCGAGGAGGTGCTGGAGGAGGTGCTGGAGATCTTCCCCTCCACCTTCGTCCACCTCGGCGGCGACGAGTGCCCCAAGGACCAGTGGAAGGCCAGCCCGGCCGCCCAGGCCCGGATCGAGGAGCTGGGCCTGGCCGGCGAGGACGAGCTGCAGAGCTGGTTCATCCGGCACTTCGACCGCTGGCTGGCCGAGCGCGGCCGCCGGCTGATCGGCTGGGACGAGATCCTGGAGGGCGGCCTCGCCCCCGGCGCGGCGGTGTCCAGCTGGCGCGGCTACGAGGGCGGGGTGGCCGCCGCGAAGGCCGGGCACGACGTGGTGATGTGCCCCGAGCAGCACGTCTACCTCGACCACCGGCAGGCCGGCGGCGAGGACGAGCCGATCCCGGTCGGCTGGGTGCGCACCCTGGAGGACGTCTACCGCTTCGAGCCGGTGCCGCCGGTGCTCGACGAGGCGGCGGCGGCCCGGGTGATCGGCACCCAGGCCAACATCTGGACCGAGTTCATGGACGACGCCCGGGACGTCGACTACCGGGCCTTCCCGCGGCTCGCCGCCTTCGCCGAGGTCGCCTGGTCCGACCTGCCGCGCGAGCCCGCAGCCCGCGACTGGGCCGGCTTCGAGCAGCGGATGGCCGCCCACTACGGGCGCCTCGACGCGCTCGGCGTCGAGTACCGCCGGCCGGAGGGTCCGCGCCCCTGGCAGCGCCGCCCCGGGGTGCTCGGCCGACCGAACGACAACCGTCCCGAGTGACCCTCGGTGACCCCTCGGGAACTCCGGGCGGAGCCGCCTCGTCAAGATCGAATGGGTGGCCGATCACCCGTACAACGGCTTGGCCGCTTTTGCGCCCGGAGTTGTCCTGACTTGTGCATTACTGTCCGAGCCCCGGGAAGTGATCAGCGGGCATTGTGTGCCACAGTTGCCCAACCCGCACCGATCGCCCGTACCCTACGGGCGAAGCCGCACTGCAAATGGAGCACGGTGGAATCCAGGTGAACCGGACGATCATGCTGCCGACCTCGGTCGACGAGGCCGTCGAGGCGCTGGCGGCCACCCCGGGCGCGGTGCCGGTGGCGGGTGCCACCGACCTCATGGAAGCCGTCAACGCCGGGCGGCTGCGACCCGCCGCCCTGATCGGCCTCGGCCGGATCACCGAACTCCGCGGCTGGCGCTACGAGGACGGCGGCACCGCCGTCCTCGGCGCCGGTCTCACCCACGCCCGGATGGACCGGCCCGACTTCGCCGCGCTCATCCCCGCCCTCGCCGACGCCGCCCGCACCGCCGGACCCCCGCAGGTGCGCAACGTCGGCACCCTCGGCGGCAACATCGCCACCGCCGCCCCCACCGGCGACACCCTGCCCGTGCTCGCCGCCCTGGAGGCCACCGCCACCCTCGCCCGGGCCGGCGGCACCCGCGAGGTCCCGATCAGCCACCTGCTCACCGGGCTCGACCCGCTGCGCCCCGGCGAACTGCTCACCTGGGTGCGCGTGCCGCTGCTGCACGCCCCCCAGGTCTTCCTCAAGGCCGGCGGCCGCAGCGGCCCGGCCCGCGCCACCGCCTCGGTCGCCCTGGTCCTCGACCCCGCCCGGCGCGCCGTGCGCTGCGCGGTCGGCGCCGTCGCCCCCGTACCGCTGCGCCCGCTGGAGGCCGAGGCCTGGGTCGGCGGCTGCATCGACTGGGACTCCCGGGGCGAGGAGGGCGCCGCACTGATCGACCCCGCCGCGCTCGTGGCCTTCGGCGAGTACGTGGCGGGCGCCTGCGTCCCCGAGAGCGGCGCCGGCGACGAGGGGCCGGGCTCGGCAGCCGCCCGACTGCGGCGTACCGTATCGGTGCTGGCCCGCCGGGCACTGGGAAGGGCACTGAAGTGACGGACGAACTCGTGAGTGGGCACGACCACGGACACGGTGGTCCGGTGGGCGACGTACGCCCCACCGCCTCGTACACGCTGCGCGTCAACGGCTTCGAGCGGCCGGTCACCGACGCCTGGATCGGCGAGAGCCTGCTCTACGTGCTGCGCGAGCGGCTCGGCCTGGCCGGCGCCAAGGACGGCTGCGAGCAGGGCGAGTGCGGTGCCTGCTCGGTGCAGGTCGACGGGCAGCTGGTGGCCGGCTGCCTGGTCCCCGCCGCGCTCGCCGCGGACAGCGAGATCGCCACCGTCGAGGGCCTGTCCGGACCGGACGGCGCCAGCGACGTCCAGCAGGCGCTCGCCGACTCCGGCGCCGTGCAGTGCGGGTACTGCACCCCCGGCCTCGCGATGGCCGTCCACGACCTGCTGCAGCGCAACCACCGGCCGAGCGAGGTCGAGGCCCGCCAGGCGCTGTGCGGCAACCTCTGCCGCTGCACCGGCTACCGCGGCGTGCTCGCCGCCGTCCAGACCGTCGCCGAGGCCCGCGAGGCCGAGCTGGAGGCCGAGCTGGCCGCCGCCGAGGACGCGGCCCGCGCCGCGGCCCCGCCCGCCGGGGACGGCGACGCCCCCGCGGCGGCCCCGGCCACCGGAACCGACCGGGACGCACTCGCCGCCGCCGTGGCCACCGCGCAGTCCGCCGCCGACCTGCCGCTCGCCGGCGAACTGCCGCTCTACGCCGACGCCGAGCTCTGGCACGAGGCCGAGGTGCCCGCCGCGCCCACCGCCGCCGCGGTCGGCGGGGTCGTCCCGGACGAGGTGCTGGCCGGCCTCTCCGGCGCCGCCACCACCACCCACCAGACCGGCGTCTACGAGCCCGCCGGCGGGCCCGGCTACGCGCCCTACCCCGGGTACGACGACGCCGCCGCGGGCTACGACACCGGCACCTTCCGCACCCTGCCGCCGCAGGGCGTCCCCGGCCAGGGCATCCCCGCGCAGGGCGTCCCCGGTCAGGGCGTCCCCGGTCAGGGCATCCCTTCGCAGGGCGTGCCGGCGCACGGCGTACCGGCGCACGGCGTGCCGGCACAGGCCGAGGGCTACGACACCGGCACCTTCCAGGTGCCCTACCAGGGCGGCTACCCGGCCCACGGCCACCAGGGCGGCTACGACCCGGCCGGCTACGAGACCGCCGGCTACCAGGGCGGCGGCTACGAGGCCACCCCCGCGCACGGCACCGCCCACGACGGCCACCCGCACGACGGCACCCCCGCCCACGGCACCCCGTACATCCCCACCCCGCCGCACGGCACCGCCGCCGGCCACGGCAGCGTGTACGAGGACGGCACGGCGTACGGCGCCCCCGGCTACGACCCGCAGCACGGCGGCCCCGGCGTGCCCGGCGTGCCCTACGGCTACGACGGCGCCACCCCCGCCCACGGCATCCGGCTCCCCGAGGACGAGAACGCATGACCTCCGCCACCGAGCTCCCGGCCACCGAGGTCCCGGCCGCCGGCCCCGCGGAGCCGACCGAACCCTTCGGCCTCGGCAGCTCGCCGCTGCGCACCGACGCCCTGCCCAAGGCGCTCGGCATCTACCCGTACGCCGCCGACCTGTGGGCCGAGGGACTCCTCTGGGGCGCGGTGCTGCGCTCCCCGTACCCGCACGCCCGGATCGTCTCCGTCGACACCTCCGCCGCGCTCGCCGTCCCCGGCGTGCACGCCGTGGTCACCGCCGCCGACCTGCCGCCCGGCCCCGACGGCACCCCCGACGGCGCGCCCGCCGGCCCGGTCGTCGCCGACCGCCCCGTGCTCGCCGCCGGCGTCGTCCGCCACCACGGCGAACCCGTCGCCGCCGTCGCCGCCGACCACCCCGACACCGCCCGGCTCGCCGCCGCCTCCATCGTCGTCGAGTACGAGCCGCTGGAAGCCGTCACCGATCCCGAGGCCGCGTTCAACGCCCCGCCGCTGCACCCCGACGGCAACCTCTTCCGCCACCTCCCGCTGCGCAGCGGCGACCCCGACGCGGTCGGCGAGATCATCGTCGAGGGCCTCTACCAGGTCGGCCGCCAGGACCCCGCCCCGATCGGTGCCGAAGCCGGCCTCGCCGTCCCCCGCCCCGACGGCGGCGTCGAACTCCACCTCTCCACCACCGACCCGCACGGCGACCGCGACCGCACCGCCGCCTGCCTCGGCCTCGAACCCGACCGGGTCCGGACGGTCGTCACCGGCGTCCCCGGCGCCACCGCCGACCGCGAGGACCTCTCCTTCCAGGTCGTCCTCGCCCTCCTCGCGCTGCGCACCGGCCGCCCCGTGAAGATGACCCTCACCCGCGAGGAGTCCTTCCAGACCCACGTCTCGCGCCACCCCGCACTGCTGCGCTACCGCCACCACGCCGACGCCGAGGGCCGCCTGGTCAAGGTCGAGGCGCAGATCCTGCTCGACGGCGGCGCCTACGCCGACGTCTCCGCCGAGGCCCTGGCCGCCGCCGTCGCCTTCTCCGCCGGCCCGTACGTCTGCCCCAACGTCTTCGTCGAGGCCTGGGCCGTGCGCACCAACAACCCGCCCGCCGGACGGATGCGCGGCGAAGGAGCCCTCCAGGCCTGCTTCGCCTACGAGTCGCAGATGGACCAGCTCGCGGCCCGGGTCGGGATCGACCCGATGGAGATCCGCCGCCGCAACGCCATGGCCACCGGCGACCCGCTGCCCACCGGCCAGGCCGTCACCTGCCCCGCCCCCGTCGGCGCCCTGCTCGACGCCCTCGCCGACTCCCCGCTGCCCGCCCTCCCGCTCGACGAACCCGAAGCCGACTGGCTGCTCCCCGGCGGCCCCGGCGGCGCCGGCGACCCCGCAGCCGTCCGCCGCGGCATCGGCTACGCCGTCGGCATGGTGCACATGCTCGGCGCCGAGGGCGAGGACGAGGTCGCCACCGCGACCGTCCGGGTCAGCGGCGACCACGCCACCGTCATCTGCGCCGCCGTCGACTCCGGACAGGGCTTCGCCACCCTCGCCCGGCAGATCGTCCAGTCCGTGCTCGGCGTCTCCGAGGTCTACATCGCCCCCGTCGACAGCGACCAGTCCGCCGCCGGACCCTCCGCCCGCGGCCGGCACACCTGGGTCTCCGGCGGCGCCGTCGAACGCGCCGCACTGATGGTCCGCCACCAGATGCTGCAGCCCATCGCCGCCGACTTCGGCATGTCCGTCGAACTCCTCACCATCGCCGACGGCAAGATCACCTCGTACGACGGCGTCCTCGGCATGCCCGTCAGCCAGGCCCTCGAAGGCCGCGAACTCTGGGCCACCGCCCAGTGCCGCCCCCACCCCACCGAACCCCTCGACGAGAACGGCCAGGGCGACGCCTTCGTCTCCATCGCCTACTGCGCCATGCGCGCCGTCGTCGACGTCGACATCGAACTCGGCACCGTCCGCGTCGTCGACATGACCGTCGCCCAGGACGTCGGCCGCGCCCTGAACCCCCGCCAGATCGAGGACCGCATCGAAGCCGCCGTCGCCCAGGGCGTCGGCCTCGCCCTCTTCGAAGACCTGCGCACCGAGGGCGGCATCCCCGTCAACCCCTCCCTCACCGGCTACCGCCTCCCCACCTCCCTCGACACCCCCGACATCCGCATCGCCGCCCTCATCGAAGAACGCGACGTCGTCGCCTCCTTCGGCGCCAAAGCCGTCAGCGCCGCCCCCGCCGTCGTCGCCCCCACCGCCGTCGCCGCCGCCGTCCGCGCCGCCACCGGCCTCCCCGTCGGCCGCCTCCCCATCCAGCCCGAGGACGCCACCGTCCTCACCTGACGGGCCGAAAGCCATGGGCCCTGCGCATGACAGGCAGTCGGGAGATACCATCGAACGGCCTGCCACGCGGGGGGCACTGCGAGAACGAACGGGCTGCGGCACTCGACCGACGGGGAACTGATGACGCTGACCAAAGCCATGCGCGCACTCGGCGCAACGACCTTGGCGGGCGCACTGCTGCTCACCGCTGCCCCCCTGGCCACGGCGGACCAGGTCCGTGACGGGCAGTGGGTGAACACCTACTACGACGTCAGCAAGGTGTGGAGCGTCAGCAAGGGCGACGGTGTCATCGTCGCGGTCCTCGACGAGGGAGTCGACGCCTCCCACCCGGATCTTGCGGGTCAGGTCCTCCCCGGTTTCGACCTCAGCGGCAAGGGCCTCGCCCAGAAGCCCGCCGATTCGCACGGCACTGGCATGGCCGCCGAGATCGCCGGTCACGGGCACGGCAACGGCGAGGGAGTTGTCGGGCTTGCGCCGGGGGCGAAGATCCTTCCGATCTACAAGCAGGATTCACAAGGGCGGAGCGTGTTCCCCCAGGGAATCCGGTGGGCTGTCGACCACGGCGCGAAGATCATCAATGTCTCCCAGGGTGGGTACGTCCCGGCAGGTAGCGAGCCGGCCCTGACCGAGGCGCTCGCGTACGCGGCCCAGCGCGACGTCCTCGTTGTCGCCTCGGCCGGCAACGACGGCAGGAACGTGCTTCACAACCCCGCCAACGAGGCTGGTGTCCTCGCGGTCGGGGCGACCGACAAGAGCGACGCGGCCTGGTCGAAGTCGAACTACGGTCCGCAGGTTCTGCTCTCCGCGCCCGGAGTGCGAATGGTGACCGCGGGAGACTGCTCGGGCGGTCTGTACTGCGTGGCCGACGGTACTTCCGACTCGACCGCCTACGTCTCTGCCGCCGCCGCGTTGATCAGGGCCAAGTTTCCTCAGCTGACGGCCGGTCAAGTGGCCAACCGTCTGGTGAAGTCGGCGAAGGTTCCGGGAGCGCTCCAGGGGGCCAAGCTGCCGGACCCGCATTACGGGTACGGCATCCTCCGCCCGTACGAGGCGCTGACCATGGACATTCCGGCCGGGTCGGCGCAGGGGCCGCTCGCCAAGAGCGCCGGCTCGACTGCGTCGGCCGGGGCCGCCACCCCGAGTGGGGCGGGCCAGAACTCCGATCTTCCGACGCTTCCGGGTGCGGCGCCGGGCAGCAAGTCCGGCTCCAGCGGTGGCATCAGTCCCGGAACGATCGTCATGGGGATCGTTCTTCTTCTGGTGGTCCTCATCGCCATCGTCGTCGTCGCGACCAAGAACCGTCGCCGCCCGCCCGCGCCCCCGGCTCCGCCGTACGGGCAGCCCCAGCAGCCTCCGTACGGCGCCGCTCCCGGCTGGCCGCCGGCCCAGCAGCAGCCGTACGGCAACCAGGCCCCGCCGCCTGGTTACCCGCCGCAGAACCCGCAGCAGCCACAGCCCAACCCCTACCAGAACCCGTATGGTCAGGGTGGGAACCAGCAGCAGCGCTGACGGTGTATGAGTAAGTGCCTGTTAAGCGATACGATCGAACGCTCTGACTAACTGAACCTTGTCGCCTGTTGGTTGAGCACGCACACGGGGAAGCATTCGACACTCCAGGGGGAGGAGAGGGCCGCGTGGCCGACGGATACCGCGTCAACACTGACGAGCTGGAGGCAGTCGTAAAAAGACTGCGGGCCATCCAGCAGAACATGGCTCAGACCACTGAGAAGAGCACCTACGGCACGATCGTGTCGCAGTCGGACTTCGGCGTGAACTTCAGCCACGCCGACGGTCTCTACCAGGCGCACGACCGCATGCAGGGCTGGCTCAGCCGCACCATCAACGATCTGAACGCGCTGATCAACGAGTTCGGGGACAAGACCCAGACCGTCAACAACGCGTACAAGGGCCTGGAGATGGAAGGCGTCGCCACCATGAACAAGTACCAGCAGGAGTTGGACTGACATGGCCGCACGACGCATTCCCGAGTTCGAGGGCCAGGCCCTCATCCCGCTCAAGGCGATGGTCTCCAACTCGAGCCCCGAGAACCTGAGCAAGGCTGCCGAGCACTGGGCCGCCGTCCAGACCGAGCTGCAGTCCGCCGCAGCCGATCTCCAGAAGGCCGTCGAGCACGCACGGGCCAACTGGGACGGCGACGCCGCGGACGGCTTCTCCAACAAGGCCACCCAGATCCACACCAGCCTCAGCAACACGGCCGACCACGCGTCCAAGACCTCGTCGGCCATGCACCTCGCCGCCAACGCGCTCAAGGCGACCAAGTCCGCCATGGGCGACATCGAGGTACCGGGCAGCCTGGACAGCGGCTGGAAGTGGGTCACCGACATGGGTGACCGCTCCGACGTGCAGTTCAAGTCCGACCTCGCCGGCGGCATGGACCGCTTCGCCGCCGTCAACAAGAACTACGACGAGCTCTCGGCGACGGAGATCCAGCACCAGTACGCCATCGGCACGATGGAGTACCTGGCGCCGTACTACGAGAAGGCGGCCAACGAGATGCCGCCGCCTCCCGAGTACGGGAACGACAACGAGAACCGTGAGGCGTTCCCGCCGAAGCCGACGACTCCGCCGGTTCAGCAGACGCCCACGCAGCCGGTTCCGCCGATGATGCCGCCGAAGAAGGTGCCGACGGATCCCGGGGGTGGCGGGAATCTGCCGCCGAACTCGCCCGGGGTGCCGCCGCAGCATCCGCAGTCGCCGCAGGTGCCCGGGCACGTGCCGCCGGGTGAGACGTTGCCGGGGCAGGTGCCGGCGATCCCGCCGCGGACGAACATCGACGGGTGGACGCCTCCGGACCACAACACCATGCCGGGTGGCGGTACGCAGCTGCCGGGCACCGGTGGTGGCGGTCTGCCGGGTGTCGGCGGCGGTGGTGGTGGCGGTGGCGGCCACCTGCCGGGTGGCGGCGGTGCCGGTTACATCCCGGGGATGGGCGGCGGTGGTGTCGGTGGCGGTTCGCGCGGTGGCGTGACCGGTGCCGGCGGTGCCGGGCGTTCCGGGACGGCCAGTGGTGGCGCGGGTGGTGCCGGTGCGGGCGGCCGGTCGGGTGCCGGTGGTGCCGGTGCCGGTGGTGCCGCGCAGGGCCGTGGTGCTGCCGGTATGGGCGGCGGCATGGGCGGTATGCACGGCGGCGGCATGGGCGGCGGCGGTGGTGCCAAGGGCGGCGGCAAGGGCGGAAGTGGCCTGGTCCGCAAGGCCGGTGGCACGATCGGCGGCGCGAAGGGCGGTGCTGCGAGCGGCCGGGCGTTCACCGAGGGCGGTTCGGGCCTCGGCCGGGGCCGTGGTGGCCAGGCGGGTGCGGGTGCCGCCGGGATGCACGGTGCGCCGGGTGCCGGTGGCGCGGGCAAGAAGAAGGGCAAGGACGGGAACCGTCCGGACTACCTGGTCGAGGACGAGGACACCTGGCGCGGTGGCACGGCCAACCCGCCGGTGATCGAGTAGTCGATCGGCGGTAGGGAACGGCCGTAGTAGGTACGGAAGGAGCGGGTGGCCCGTCGGGCCACCCGCTCCTTCCGTGTCCGGCCGGCGGGTCAGCCGACGCCGGGGGCCTTGGCGCGGACGTAGGCGGCCCATTCGGTCTGGAACTGTTCGAGGCTGCGGCCGGTGGCCGTGGTGATTTGCTGCTTGTACTCCTTGGGCGCGGTGTAGTGGGCGATGACGAAGGCGAAGGTCTTGTCCTCGCCGTATGTCTCGGCCATGTAGCGCACGGCGGAGGCCCCGAGCGCGTAGTTCGCGGAGCGGGTGCGGGCGGTCTTGGAGTAGAAGTCCATGCTCTCGGGGAGTTCGCCGTCGAAGGCGAAGCCCTGGAGGGAGGCGCGCAGGTCGGCGAGGAAGCGGTCGTTCTTGCCGCGGAACGCCATGTAGTCGCCGAAGCCCTCGACGACCCAGGTCTGGGTGTCCTGGAGGCCTTCGACCAGGACGACTTCGGTGGCGAGGACCTCGACCAGGGCGTGGCCCATCTCGTGGCGGCTGATCTCGGTGACGCCGTTCTTCCAGTCGGCGCTGGTGAAGCGGCTGAGCGAGGTGTCCATGACGATCCGGGAGCCGCCGATCACCAGCTGCTTCTCGGCCTCGGTGCCGTAGGCGGGGACGGGCATGTTGACGCCGGCTTCGAGTTTGTCGTTCTCGCGGCCGTCGCCGTTGTAGAGCTTGTTGTAGACGGTGCGGTCCTTCTCCAGGACGACGAAGAAGCCGCGGGCGCTCTCGCGGCCGTTGGGCGCGGCGGGGGCGGACTTCTTCCAGGCGGCGAGGTCGTCCTTGGCGGCCTGGCTCATCACCTCGATGTCGCGCTTGAGTTCGGCGACCTGCTTCTGGTCGGCGATGGCGACCAGGTTGTCGCGGATCTCGACGGCGAAGTCCGGGTAGTAGTCCCAGGGCGCGGGGTAGTAGGCGTCCTCGCGGGGCTTGCCGTCGCGTCCCTTCGCGCCGGCGACCTCGGTGATGACCGGGGCGCCGGTGCCGGGCTGGACCCGCCAGTTGTACCGCTCGGGGACCGGCTTGTTGTCGACGCCCTTCACCTGGTGGGCGAAGGTGACCATCATGTCGCCGTTGAGCGGGGTGGGGTACTCGGTCTCCCACTTCGCCTGTTCCCAGGGGATCTTGACGAGGTTGCGGAAGACCTTGCGCTGCTGTTCGCGGAGCGGGTCGCCCAGGAACGGCTTGAGGAAGGCCTCCTCGTCCTTGGCGGCGAGCGCGGCGGTCATGTTGTCGGCGAGCTTCTGCCACGGGCTGATCTGGTGCGAGAGGTCGACCGGGGCGGGTCTGGTGGAGATCTTGTACACCACCAGGCCGGCGAAGATCGCGACGATTCCGAGGATGACGCCGCCGACGATGAGCAGGGCGCGCAGTCCGCGCCGGGGCGGACGGCCCTCGGGGCCGGTGGGCGGGGTGTACTGGGTGGGGAACTGGCCCGGGGGGAACTGGCCCGGAGGGAACGGGCCCTGCTGGTACGGACCCTGCTGGTACGGACCCTGCTGGTAGGGGCCCTGCGGACCCTGCTGGTACGGGCCGCCGGGGAACTGCGGGGAGGAGGGGAACTGGCCGGGCGGCCCGGCCGCCGGCTGCTCCTGCCAGGGCGGTGGCGGGGTCTGCTGCGGTCCCCCCGGAGGGGTCGGCGGCTGCGGGTACGACATGGTTCTCCCCCAAGGTGTGTGCTTCCCCGTACGCCAGTTCGGCGGCTGGATCCTATCGGGAGGGTGATCGCCCACCCCTGGCCGGACGTGTGTGCGGCTGTCGGTAGGGTGATCGGTCACGTGCCGCCGCCATCGGTGCGGTGCGGGACCAACGGGGAGGACGACGGGGTATGAGCGAGCCCGATTTCCGGGTGCGGCCCGAGGCGCTGGACCGCTATGCGGCGCTGATCCAGCAGCAGCGGGAGCAACTGGCGAGGATTCAGTCGGTGTTGGCGGGTGTCGAGGTGCCCGGCGGGGCGTTCGGGCACCTGCCGGACTCGGACGAGCTGCACGAGGGGTACAACGAGCACGCCGTCGGCGAGCAGCAGAACCTCTCGGACCTGATGGAGGTTCTGGACTTCGCGGCGGAGGGGCTGCAGGACACCGCGGCCAACTACCGGGAGACCGAGGACGGCATCCACACCATGGTCGGCGGTGGCCGATGACCACGGCCGCGGACGTCGCCGGCGCGTACAAGTGGACGCGGGACTACCTCAAGGAGCCGCTGCTGCCGATCCCGGAGATCCACAACCCGGCGCAGGGGGCGATCGACGGGGCGCTGGACGACGCGGTCCGGTGGACGCTGGAGAAGACCGGTCTGCTGGAGATGCTGGAGAAGGTCACCGGCAACGCCAGTGCACTGACCGCGGCGGCGCAGCAGTGGCAGGCGCAGGCGCAGGCGACCCGCGACGTGGCGGCCGAGCTGCGGCGCGGCGGTGACGAGCTGGCGGAGCAGTGGCACGGCGAGGCGTCGGCGGCGTTCGGCGGGCACATGGGCCAGGTGGTCGAGGCGATCGACGCGACCGCCGAGGACATGGCGCAGACCGCGCAGCTGCTGAGCGGCGCGGCGGCGGAGTGCAAGCTTGCCGAGGACATGGTCGTGGAGATCATCCGCGAGGCGATCGAGTGGATCCTGGTCACCATCGCGGTCGGCATCGTCGCGGACATCCTGACGCTGGGCCTGGCCACCGTGGTGGACGCGCTGGTGGTGGAGGCCGAGATGCTGGTCTTCATCGCCCGGGTGGAGAAGGTCTCGGTGACCCTGGCCCGCAAGCTGCGGACGCTGCGCCGCCTGATCAAGCAGATGCGCGAGGCCGAGAAGCTCGGCGAGAAGATCAAGAAGGCCAACTCGGCGCGCAAGATGATCGGCCGGATGCGCAAGGGCGGCAAGAGCTTCAAGGACCCCAGCACCTGGATGAACCCGTACAAGTCGCCGGAGCGCTTCCTCACCATGACGGCGCTCAAGGGCTTCCAGGGTGCGGTGGCGGAGCCGGCGTTCAAGGCGGTGACCGGGCTGACCGGTACGCCGACCGCGCCGATCGGGGACGCGATCAACAGTGACACCAACATCGACGCGGTGACCCACCAGTTCGACGGCGAGCGGCCGGCACCGGCCTACCACGTGCCGAGGACCCGGATCGAGGAGGCGTTCGGCTGATGGCGCGGCGTGGTCCCAAGGCGGAGCAGGCGTACCGCGAGCGGCTGGCGGGTTGGGTGCGGCTGCCGGAGGCGTACCTGGAACCGGGGGAGCGGCTGTTCGGGGTCTGCGACCTCGGGCTGGACCGGTACGTCCGGCGGGAGCTGCCCCGGCGGTACCGGGTGGAGAAGCCGCCGGTGCCGGGCCGCGAGCAGGCCCGGGCGAAGGAGGGGCGGGGCTGCCTGACCGTCCTGCTGCTGCCGTTCCAGCTGCTGGACGTGGCGGGCTGGGTCGAGGAGCTCGGCGACGCGCTGTTCGAGAAGACCTTCAAGGGGATCCGCCGGGCGTTCCACGGCAGGCCGTTCGTGGGCGGCTGGGGCTCGTCGGCCGGGCGGTTCGCGATCGCGGTCCGGACCGGGCCGCTGCGCCACCGCGCGTTCCGGCACAACCGGGCGCTGCTGGCGGTCACCGACCGCCGGGTACTGCTGGTGGACCACGACAACGGCGAGCTGATGGCCGCCTTCGGCCGGGCCGAGCTGCACCGCACCGGGGTCCGCCGCTCCCGCCAGCCCGAGCGGGTGGACCTGGTCTTCGCCGACGGTTCGCTGCTCGCCGTGGTGGCGGACTCCCCGGCCGACGCGGAGGCCCTCTCCGCACTGGTCCGCGGGTAGCCGGAAACCGGGAGTTGGAAACCGGGAGTCGGAAGCCGCAGCCGGAATCCGGAGCCGGAATCAGTCGCGGAAAAGCCCGGCGGCGGGAAAAAGAAATGCCGAACGGCCGTCCGTGAATTCCTGCGGGAATTCACGGACGGCTGCGGGCAGCTTGAGGCCGTGACGGGATTCGAACCCGTGTGTACCGTGTTGCAGACGGTTCCCTGGGCCACTCGGGCACACGGCCGGGAGAGAGAAGCGCGCTCGGGCGCAGAGGGGGTCGCGCTCAGGCGCAACAGGGACAGCTGCGACAGGCGGTACAGGAACGGGCCGCGGTGCGGGCCTCCGGCTTCCTGCTCATGACCGACTCCTGTCGTCGTGTTCGCTGTCCTGGTGAATTCATAGTGGAGCACCGGGGCCGGTCCCGTCAATATCCGAATATGAATTCCGCGTGTCGTGGTGTGTTACCGTCGTGAGTGAGGCGGCCGATTCCGGCCCGCCCCGGACGAGGTGCGTCGTACCCGGCACGACAAGACGACGCGGTAGCTGTTCCACGACTACTGCGGAGGTGCTTGTCGTCATGGCTTGGGTGGTGCTGGTTCTCGCCGGTGTGCTGGAGACCGTCTGGGCGGTCGCGCTGGAGGCGACCAAGGGGTTCTCACGGCTGGTCCCGACGGTGGTGTTCGCGGTGGCGCTGGCGCTCTCGATGGGCGGGCTGGCGTACGCGATGCGGTCGATCCCGCTGGGGACGGGCTACGCGGTGTGGGTCGGCATCGGCGCGGTCGGCACCGCGCTGTACGGGATGCTCGCGATGGGCGACACCGTCTCGGTGGCCCGGATCACCTGCCTGGTGCTGATCGTCGGCGGCGTGGTCGGCCTGAAGGTGCTGCACTGAACCGGTCCTAGGACCGGCGGGGTAGGCCGGATTCGGCCCGCAGGTCAGGAGTCATCCGGGCGTTCGCCGCTTACGATGTTGCTCATGGCCACCACCTCCCCCACCTCGGTCGACAAGCTGCCCCCGCTCCCCGCGGAACCGGAGAGCGGGGGTGTGCTGAGCGGCCCGTACCGGGCGCTGACCCTGGGGATCGTCTCGGTGGTCCTGCTGCTGGCCTTCGAGGCGACCGCCGTGAACACGGCGATGCCGGTGGCCGCCCGCGAGCTGCACGGCCTCGGGCTGTACGCCTTCGCCTTCTCCGGCTACTTCACCACCACGCTGTTCGCGCTGGTGGTGTCCGGCCAGTGGTGCGACCGGCGCGGGCCGCTGGCGCCGCTCTTCACCGGCATCGCCGTCTTCGCGGCCGGCCTGGTCACGGCCGGGACGGCGGCCAACATGTGGCTGTTCGTGGCCGGCCGGGCGGTCCAGGGCCTCGGTGGCGGCCTGGTGATCGTGGCGCTGTACGTGGTGGTCGGCCGGGCCTTCCCGGAGCGGTTGCGCCCGGCGGTCTTCGCCGCCTTCTCGGCGGCCTGGGTGCTGCCCTCGATCCTCGGCCCGGTGGTCTCCGGTGCGGTCACCGAGCACCTGGGCTGGCGCTGGGTGTTCCTGGCGGTGCCGGTGTTCGTGCTGCCGCCGCTGCTGGTGATGTGGCCGCCGCTGCGCCGCTCGGAGCGCGCCCAGCAGCCGGCCGAGGCCAAGCCGTACGACCGGCGGCGCACCGCCGACGCGGCGATGGCGGCGGTCGGGGCCGGGCTGCTGCAGTACGCCGGGCAGCGGCTGGACGCCCTCGCCCTGCTGCCGGCGGTGGCCGGTGCGGCGCTGCTGGGGCCCGCCGTGGTGCGGCTGCTGCCGGCCGGCACGCTGCGCGCGGTGCGCGGGCTGCCGACGGTGATCCTGCTGCGCGGGGTCGCGGCCGGCGCGTTCTTCGCGGCGGAGGCGTTCATCCCGCTGATGATGGTCACCCAGCGCGGGCTGTCGCCGACGCTCGCCGGTCTGACCCTGACCAGCGGCGGACTCTCCTGGGCGCTCGGTTCGTGGCTGCAGGGCCGGCCGGCGGCGGAGCGGTACCGGGGCGCGATGATCCGGGCCGGTTTCGTCCTGACGGCGGTGGCGATCGGCGGGGCGGCACTGGTGCTGGTCCCGGCGGTGCCGACCTGGGCGGCCGCCACGGCGTGGGGGATCGGCGGGGTCGGGATGGGCATGGCGGTGGCGAGCATCAGCGTGCTGATGATGAAGCTGTCCGAGCCCGAGGAGACCGGCGCGAACTCGGCGGCGCTGCAGCTGAGCGACGCGCTGGGGAACGTGCTGCTGATCGGTCTGGCCGGGGTGCTCTTCGCCGCGCTCGGCGGCGGCTCGCCGGTCGCCGCCGAGGCCCAGGGGTCGACCCCGGCCACCCCGTTCGCGGTGATCTTCCTGGTGATGGCCGGGGTGGCCCTGGTCGGGGCCGCGGTGGCGGGCCGCGGCGTGCCCGGCCGGAACGGGTCCGGCCGGGCGGCGGCTCAGGCCGTCGGCGAGGCCGAGGCGGCCGGGGCCTTGGCGGGGGCCGAGGAGGACGCGGCGGGCGCCGAGCCGCCGAGGTAGGCGGACCAGCCGCCGGCCGGGGACTCGCCCGGGGCGAGTCCCTGGAGCTTCTTCAGCACGGCCGGGTCCTGCACCTCCAGCCACTGGATGAGCTGGCGGAAGGAGACCAGCCGGACCTCCGGCTTCTCGGCGATCGCCTTGATGGTGTCCTCGACGGCGTTCATGTAGATGCCGCCGTTCCACTGCTCGAAGTGGTTGCCGATGATGAACGGCGCCCGGTTGGAGTTGTACGCCCGCTCGAACCCGGCGAGGTAGGAGCCGCGGGCCTGGTCCTGCCAGAAGGCGTGCTGGCCCGGGTCGCCCTTGGTGTTGTTGCCGGACTGGTTGTACATGATGTTGTAGTCCATCGAGAGCACCTGGAAGCTGTGCCCGGGGAACGGGATGGACTGCAGCGGCATGTCCCACAGCGCGCCGCCGGCGAACTTCTGCGGCCAGACCTGGAGGCCGCCGGGCCCGCTGCTGTCGTACTTCCAGCCGCGCTTGACGGCGGTCGGCAGCAGGCCGCGCTGGCCCTCCAGGCACGGGGTGCGGCCGCCGATCAGCTCCTTGCGGTAGTCGAACGGCAGCGGGGGCAGGTCGCTGAAGCCGGTGTTGGTGCGCCAGTTCATGACGAAGCCCATGGCCTGCTCGATCTCGCTGTCCCAGTCCTCGGGGGACCAGCGGCCGCCGCCGTTGGCGCCGCAGAAGTGCCCGTTGAAGTGGGTGCCGATCTCGTGCCCCTCCAGCCAGGCGTCGCCGAGCTGCTGGATGGTGTCGCGGATGTGGTTGTCCGAGAGGTAGCCGATGTCGGAGGCGCCGACCGGGTGCTGCGGCGGGTGGTACAGCGACTTCTTCGACTCGGGCAGCGCGTAGATGCCGGAGAAGAAGAAGGTCATCGAGGCCTTGTGGTCCTTGGCGAGCTGCCGGAAGCGGCTGAAGAGCCGGTTGTCCAGCTCGCCGGCGCCGTCCCAGGAGAAGACCACGAACTGCGGGGGCCGCTCGCCGAGGGCGAGCGGTTCGGGCTTGGGCTGGTTCGGCTGGGGGCCGCTGTCGGAGGTCGAGCCGTCGCCGATCAGGTTGGCGGGCGGCTTGGGGGTGCCGGAGGGGCTTGCGGATCCCGAGGCGGCCGCGGGCGGCGCGGCCTGCTCACCTCCGTTGTTGCCGGAGGTGCCGGAGCAGCCCGCCGCGAGGGAGGCGGCGGTCGCGGCCCCGGCGGCGAGCAGGGTCCGGCGGGAGAGGGCGTCCATGTCTCACATCCATTCACCGAGAAGTGCGGCGGGGAGTCAGCCACCCGGACAGTGTGGTCATCTGATGATCCGAGCGGATACGTCTGCCGAGAGTCGGGGCTCAGCATGGCACGGAGGCGCCGGCCCGGGAGGGAAGCGCGGCAGGCCAGGCGGGTGACACGCCGGGCGCCGCGGCGACGCTCACCTGTTCGGGCCTGCCGGGACGGCGAGCGGTGGCGTCCCCGGCTGATCCGTCGTCAGCTGGTGGATGACCCAGCCCCCGGAGGTACGGACCAGCCATGTGGCAGTCGCTGCTCGACGCGTACCGGGAGCGGATCGTCGACACCGGCCGCGAACCGCTGTTCCTGCTGCTGCTCGGCCTGGTCCTGGCCTTCCTGTTCATCCGCTTCAGCGTGCGGATGATCCGCCGGGGCACCTCCTGGTGGCCCGGCAACGTCACCCCCGGCGGGATGCACATCCACCACGTGGTGTTCGGTCAGGCGCTGCTGCTGATCTGCGGGATCTCCGCGTTCGCCATCCGCGGCGACGGCGGGCAGTGGTGGAACCTGCTCGGCTTCGGCTTCGGCGTGGGCTGCGGGCTGGTGCTCGACGAGTTCGCGCTCGTCCTCCACCTGCAGGACGTCTACTGGGCCGAGCAGGGCCGCACCTCGGTGGACGCGGTGGTGCTGGCCGTCGCCGTGATCGGCCTGCTGCTGATCGGGGAGCTGCCGCTCGGCGGCGTCGCCCGCCACCCGGACGCCCCGCAGCTGGTCGGGGCGGCGGTCCTGCTGGCCCTGGTCGGCGTGACCCTCTTCAAGGGCAAGATCTGGACCGGGCTGCTCGGTGTGATGCTCTGGCCGCTGGCGCTGGTCGGCGCGCTGCGCCTGGCCCGGCCGACCAGCCCGTGGGCGCGCTGGCGCTACCGGGCCCGGCCCCGCCGGATGGCCCGGGCGGAACGCCGGGAGGCCCGGTTCCACCGGCGGCTGGTCGCCTTCAAGACCCGGACCTACGACCTGGTGGCGGGGACGCCCGACCGGGCGGTCCCGGAGCCGGCCGGCCCCGGCGTCCCGGTCGAGGCGGCGGCCGTGCCGGTGGTCGAGCCGGAGCCCCCGGAGCCGCCAGAGCTGCCGGAGCTGCCGGAGCCCGGGCCGGTGGCCCCGTGGCGGGAGCACTGCGCGGCCGTCGCGGAGTGGTACTTCCGCATCGCCACGGTGCTCAACACCCTCGGCGCGCTGATCGAGCCGTTCCGGGAGCAGGTCAACCGGGCGAACCGCGGCGAGTTCTTCACCCCGGTGCTGATCACCTCCGGCCTCACCGCGGCCCTGCTCGCCGGGCTGCTCGCGGTGATGCTGCGCCGACGCAAGCGGGCCGCCTGGATCGCCTCGGTGGT
This sequence comes from Kitasatospora sp. NPDC048365, assembly GCF_043200835.1. NCBI lineage: Bacteria > Bacillati > Actinomycetota > Actinomycetes > Kitasatosporales > Streptomycetaceae > Kitasatospora > Kitasatospora sp. NPDC048365. Next base: position 22,483 of record NZ_JBICYJ010000035.1, on the reverse strand, counting down.
GGTGGTCGGGCCGTACGCGGCGCTGTACGTGCTGGCGCTCACCGGCGACACCTACCGGGCGCACCCGTTCAACTGGGTGTCGGCGGCCCTGACCGCCGGTCTGTTCGTGGTGCTGCTGCTCGGCCGCGACGCCTGCCGGGTGCGCGGCGGGCGGGGCAACGTGACGGCGGCCCTGGCCGTGCTGCTGGTCGGCGGCGCGCTGCTGGTGGGCATCGGCGCGGCGGTGGTGCGGGTGACGTACACCGCCTCGCCGCCCAGCTGGGGCGAGTCCGTGGTGTACGTGCTGCTGCGCCTGGTGACGGTCTCCGGCGCCTTCGACTACGCGGACGTGGACGTCCCCGGGTGGGTCGACCTCGGCCTCAACACGGCGGGCGCGGTGCTGCTGCTGACGGCGCTGCGGCTGCTGCTGCGCTCCGCGCGCGGGCGGCTGCGGCAGGACGCCGAGGACGAGGCGCGGCTGCGCGCCCTGCTGGAGCGCTGGGGGGAGCGCGACTCGCTCGGGTGGTTCGCGCTGCGCCGGGACAAGGCGGTCAGCTGGGCGCCGTCCGGGGACGCCGCGGTGCTCTACCGCGTGGTGTACGGGGTGGCGCTCGCCTCCGGCGACCCGGTGGGCGACCCCGCCGCATGGGCGGCCGCGATCGAGGTGTGGCGGCGGGAGGCCCGGGTGAACGGCTGGATCCCCGCGGTGGTCGGGGCGGGCGAGGCGGGCCGCGCGGTGTACGGCAGCCGGGAGCGGCTGCGGGTGCTGCACCTGGGGGACGAGGCGGTGGTGGAGGCCGCCGCGTTCGATCCGGCGGCCGAGGGGATGGCGTACCTGCGGGAGAACGAGCGGCGGCTGCGGGAGGCCGGCCACCGGGTGGTGGTCCGGCGCCACCGGGACGTCCCGGCGGAGGAGTTCACCGAGCTGGTCCGGCTCGCCGACGCCTGGCGGCACGGACGCAGCGAACGCGGCTTCTCGATGGCGCTCGGCCGGCTCGGCGACCCGGACGACGGCGCGTGCCTGCTCGCCGAGTGCCGGGACGAGAACGGCCGGACCGCCGCACTGCTGTCCTTCGTGCCCTGGGGCGAGGACGGGCTGACCCTGGACCTGCTGCGCCGCGACCGCGAGTCGGACCCGGGGCTCGCCGACTTCGCGGTCACCCAGGTCCTGCTCCGGGCCGGGGAGTTCGGCGTGGCCCGGGTGTCGCTGAACTTCACCGCCTTCCGCGCGGCGTTCGCCTCGGACGGCGGCGGCCTGGTGCTGCGCGGGGCGCGGGCGGTGCTGCGGCTGCTGGCCCGCTGGTGGCGGCTGGAGGCGCGCTACCGGGCCACCGCGGAGTACCGGCCGACCTGGCGGCCGCGGTTCGTGCTGTACGAGCGGGCCACCGAGATCCCCGCGATCGCCTCCGCCAACGCCACCGCCGAGGGCCTGCTCACCCGCCCCCGGCTGAGCCGTTAGGGCCCGGACGACGTGCCCCCTGGATGGTCGCTCCCGACGTGCCGCCAGGTTGCGGCGCCGGTTGACTGGGCGCAGGTCCGTGGTGGTACGAGGGGAGTGAGGGTGAGTCAGCAGGCGGCGCGGAGCGCGTGGCCCGGAGCGCTCGCGGCCGGGACGGCGCTGGTGCTCGGCGCGTGGCTGATCTCCGACGGGGAGGGCCTGCGGCTGCCGCCCGCGCCCGGCGCCGCCCAGGCGTACGAGGGCGCGGTGATGCCCGTGGTGCCGCCGCTGTCGCCGTCGCCGCCGACCCGGGTGCGGATCCCGGTGCTGGGCGTGGACGCGCCGGTGACCGGCCTCGGCCTGGACGGCGAGGGCCGGCTCGCCGCACCGCCGGAGGGGGACCGGAACCTGGCGGGCTGGTACCGCGACGGCGCCGCCCCGGGCGCGAAGGGCGCCGCCATCGTGGCCGGCCACGTGGACACCGCGGACGGCCCGGCGGTCTTCTACCGACTGGGCGCGCTGCGCCGCGGCGACCAGCTGGAGGTGGTCCGCGCCGACCGCGCGACCGTCTGGTTCCTGGTCGACGCGGTCGAGGTGTTCCCGAAGAAGGACTTCCCGGACCGCCGGGTGTACGGGCCGACCCCGGACGCCCAGCTGCGCCTGATCACCTGCGGCGGCGGCTTCTCCCGGTCCACCGGCTACGACGGCAACGTCGTGGTCTTCGCCCACCTCGTCCGCGCGCAGCGGGCCTGACCGGACGGGAGCCCGATGAACCCGCTCGACTGGTCGCTCATCCACGGACCGGTGCCGGTCCTGCTGCTGATCGCCGGCTGGGTCTCGCTGCTCGGCCTGGCGGTCTCCTCCACCCGGCACTGGTGGACCCGCCGGGTGCCGTGCGCGGTGGTCGCGGCGGCGGTGCTCACCGTCCTGGTCGTGGTGTGGGTGGACGAGTGGTGGCACCCGTTCCCGGAGGACCTGCCGAACGACGTGGTGTTCTGGATCGCGGTCGCGCTGCTCGGCGTGTGCCTGGCCGCGGTCCGGATGCCGGTGCTGCACTGGCGCGGCCGGGTCGTCGCGCTGGTGGCGGCCGCCCTGGTGGTCGCGATGGCGGCGAACGAGGTCAACCGGCACTACCAGGAGTACCCGACGCTGCGGGCGATGCTGGCGCCGAAGACGGAGGCGCTGACCACCGGGCGGACCGAGCACACGGTGGCCGTCCCGGCCGGGAAGACCCTGTCGGAGGTGTGGCAGCCGCCCGCCGGGATGCCCGCGAAGGGCACGCTCTCCTCGGTGGACATCCCCGGCACCAAGTCCGGCTTCAACGCCCGCGACGGCTACGTCTACCTGCCGCCGGCCTACCAGGCCGACCCCCGGCCGCTGCTGCCGGTGATCGTGCTGCTGGCCGGCCAGCCGGGCGGCCCGGCCGACTGGGTGAACTCGGGCGGGGTCCAGCAGGTGCTGGACGACTTCGCGGCCGCGCACCAGGGCCTGGCGCCGGTGGTGGTGATCGCCGACCCGATCGGCTCGACCCTGGGCAACACCCTCTGCATGGACTCGAAGATCGCCAAGGCGCAGACCTACCTGGCCGAGGACGTGCCGAACTGGATCCACAGCCACCTGCAGACCGCCACCGACCGCAAGGCCACCTCGATCGCCGGGATCTCCTTCGGCGGCACCTGCTCCCTGCAGCTCGCCGTGAACGCCCCGCAGGTCTACGGCTCGTTCGCCGACATGTCGGGCCAGTCCGAGCCGACCCTGGGCACCCACGACGAGACGGTGAAGGAGGCGTTCGGCGGCGACGAGGCGGCGTTCGAGGCGGTCGATCCGGCCCACGTGATGGCCCGCACGAAGTTCCCGGACACCGCCGGGCTGTTCATGGTCGGCACCGACGACGCCGAGTTCGGGCCGCAGCAGCACCAGATGTACGCGGCCGCGACCGCCGCCGGCATGCACACCGAGTTCCAGACGGTGCCCGGCGGGCACAACTGGTCGACCTTCCACGCCGAGATCACGGTGGCCGTCCCGTGGCTGGCCCGGCAGCAAGGACTGATCCGATGAGCGAGGCCGTGACCACCGACGCCGCCCCGGTCGCCCCCAGTCCCGATCACGGCTGGCGGCGCTGGCAGCTCGCCCTCGCCCCGCTCGGTGCCCAGCTGCGGGCCGCCCCGCTGACCCTGGCGCTGCTGGCCGCGCTCTGGGTGGTCGGGGCGGCCACCGGGTCGCTCGCCGAAGGGCCCTCGCAGTCGCTGCTGGAGCAGGTCGGCGTCGGCCTGCCCACCCTGGAGGCGGGCCGCTGGTGGACGCCGTTCAGCTCGCTGCTGTGGTGCTCCGGCATCGGCCCGTACGTGCTGCTCAGCCTGTTGCTGGTGCTGATCGGGCCGTTCGCCGAGCGGCGGCTGGGCACCCCGCTGTCGGCCGTGGTGCTGGTGGCCGGCCAGGTGCTGGGCACCCTGCTGGGCACCGCGCTGGTGCGGCTCGGGGTGGCCGCCGACGTGGCCTGGACGCAGGACATCCAGGACCAGATCGCGGTCAGCCCCGGCGCCGGCCTGGTCGCGCTGGCCGCCGTGCTGAGCTACCGGCTGACCGCGCTCTGGCGCCGCCGGCTGCGGCTGCTGGTGGTGCTGGTCCCGCTGGTGATGGCCCTGTACGTGGGCCACCTGCAGGGGGTGCAGCGGCTCGCCGGGGTGGCCTGCGGCCTGCTCGGCGGGGCGCTGATCCACAAGCGGCCGCTGCGCCGCACCCACCGGGCCTCGTTCGCCGAGACCCGGGTGCTGGTCGCGCTGTGCGTGGCGGCGACCGCGCTCGGACCGCTGGTCGCCTCGCTGTACGAGGACGCGATCGGGCCGTTCAACTCCTTCGCCGACCTCTACTTCTCGCACGGCTTCTCGGCCCAGGAGATTGCCGACGCCTGCGCGGAGTCGGCGGCCGCCTGCGCCCGGGCGCACTCGGTGGACCAGTTCTTCGACTCGCCGGGCCGGCTGATGGCCGCCCTGGTGCCCGCGCTGCTGCTGGTGCTCGGCGAGGGCCTGCGCCGCGGCCTGCGGCTGGCCTGGTGGATCACCCAGGTCACCGAGCTGGCCTGGATCGCGGTGCTGTGCTGGGTGCTGACGATCAACTACGACGACTTCGCGGCGGACGGCGGCACCGCGTACCTGTTCGAACTGATCGGGGAGGCGCTGCTGCTGCCCGCCGCGATGGTGGTGCTGCTGGCCGTCACCCGGCGCTCCTTCGACCAGCGGCTGCCCCGCCGGGACGTCCGCCGGCTCGCCCTGGTGGTCGGCGGCGCGCTGGTGGTCACCTGCGCCGCGTACGTGGGGATCGGCTGGCTGCTGCGCGAGCAGTACCAGCCGGAGGCGACGCTCGGGAAGCTGTTCGCCGGGCTGCCGTCCGAGCTGCTGCCGCCCGCCTACAACGACCTGCTGCCCGACTACCCGGTGGCGGTCGGTCAGGGCGCCCGGTTCCTGGAGAACTACCTGGGCGTGCTCTTCTGGCTGGTCGCGCTCGTTGCCCTGCTGCTGGCGTTCCGGCGGCCGGTGGTGCACAGCGACGCGGCGGACGCCGAGCGGGCCCGGGCGCTGCTGACCGCGCACGGCGGCTCGACGCTCTCCTTCATCTCCACCTGGGACGGCAACCACTACTGGTTCGACGCCGAGGGCCGGGCGGCGGTGCCCTACCGGGTGGTCGCCACGGTGGCGCTGACCACCGGCGACCCCTTCGGCGAGCCCGCGGCGCGGCGGCGGGCGGTGGCCGGCTTCGCCGCGTACTGCGACGCGCGGGGCTGGACGCCGTGCTTCTACAGCTGCACCCAGGAGATCCGGGACGCCGCCGAGGAGCTCGGCTGGCGCTCGCTGCAGGTGGCGGAGGACACCGTGGTGCCGCTGCCGGAACTGGCCTTCACCGGCAAGAAGTGGCAGGACATCCGCACCTCGCTGAACAAGGCCGGAAAGGCCGGGATCACCGCCGAGTGGTGGACCTACCGGGACGCGCCGATCGCCGTCCGCGACCAGGTGCGCTCGATCTCCGAGGAGTGGGTCTCCGACAAGGGCCTGCCGGAGATGGGCTTCACCCTCGGCGGGCTGGCCGAACTCGACGACCCGGCGGTGCGGATGCTGGTCGCCGTCGACCAGGACCGCACGGTGCACGGGCTGACCAGCTGGATGCCGGTCTACGAGGACGGGGCGCCGGTCGGCTGGACGCTGGACTTCATGCGGCGCCGCTCGGAGGGCTTCCGCGGGGTGATGGAGTTTTTGATCGCCTCGGCGGCGCTGGGCTTCAAGGAGGAGGGCGCGCGCTTCCTCTCGCTGTCCGGCGCACCGCTGGCCCGCGCCGACCGCGGTGAGCCGCCGACCGCGCTGCAGCGGATGCTGGACTGGATGGGCCGGGTGCTGGAGCCGGTGTACGGCTTCCGCTCGCTGCTCGCCTTCAAGGCGAAGTTCCAGCCGGAGTACCGGCCGATGTACATGGTCTACCCGGACCCGGCGGCGCTGGCCGCGATCACCCGGGCGATCGGGAAGGCGTACCTGCCGCACCTGACACCCGCCCAGGGCGTACGGCTGATGCGCAAGTTGTCCGCCTGAACAGGCCGGCCAGGGGTGGTGTGGGCACCCCCGGCCGGCGTCAGCCGAGCAGCTCGGCGAGCGCGCGGTCGGCGTCCAGGTGGGCCGGCTCGCTGCCCTCCGGGACGGCGATGTGGCTGCGCCACAGGAAGCGCCGCAGCTCGTTGCTGTCGAACTGGAGCAGCGCGGTGCCCTCGGGGGAGCGCAGCTCCACCATGGTCCGCTGGCCGAGCGCGGGCCGGATGTGCACGTCGCCCAGGCCGCTCGGCAACTCCAGCCCGGCCGCCAGCAGCTGACGGGCGAACACCCACTCGATCTCCGGCGGGGCCGGTGGCCGGGCCAGCGCCAGGCCGCCCGGCGTCGGCTCGGCCTCCTCCGGCCGGTCCGCCCGGTCGGCGTCCAGCGCGTACTCGGCCGGGAACAGCATGTGCACCGCCAGCGGGTCGTCGGCCCGGTAGCGCAGGGTGACCCGCAGCCGGGCGGAGCGGTGCGTGGTGATCAGCAGGCGGGCATGGACGAGCTGCTCGACGACGGCAGACATACCGGTCATGGGTGATTTCCTCCGAGGGGCGTTTTCCTGGTTATGGGAGTCGCGCCGAGTGGCCGGTATTACGCGGGTTTCCGGCCAATTCCCTGTGATCTGACTCACAAACAGATTCCGGGGGTGACGTCGGCGGCGCATGATTCGAGCCGACACGCGCTCGAGGAGGCCCCGATCGTCCCACCGGGTGCGGTGCAGCGGCTGGCGCTCGCCGCCTACACCGCCGTCTACCAGCAGCACCACCGCGGCCTGCTGCGCTACGCCCGCACCCTGACCGGCGACCGACACCTCGCCGAGGACCTGGTCGCCGAGGCCCACCTGCGGGTCTGGCAGCGGATCGCGGCCGGCCACCGGATCGACGACCCGCGCGCCTACCTCGCCACCACGGTGCGAAATCTGGCCACCGTCCCGCGGGAGGCCGTCGACCCGTTCCCGGCCGAACCCGGGCCCGCACCCGGCGCCGACCCTGCCGACCGGGTCGCCGAGGTCGCCCGGCTGCGCGACCTGCTCGGCCGGCTGCCCGAGCGGTGGGCCCAGGTGCTCTGGCTGGCCGAGGTCGAGGACCTGTCGCTGGAAGAGGTCGGCGCCCGGCTCGGACTGCGCCGCAACGCCGCCGGCGTCCTGCTGCACCGCGCCCGGGAGGGCCTGCGCACCGCGTACCTGGGCGACTACCCCGGCACCCCGGCCGACCCCGAGTGCGCCGCGTACTGGGCGGTCATCCCGCCGCACGTGCGCGGCGCCGCGCCCGCCCGCCGCGCCCGCCTGCTGACCGGGCACGTTCGGGAGTGCACCGACTGCGCGGACCGGCTGGACCGGCTCCGCCGGGTCAACCGCCGGCTGACCGGGCTGATCGGGCCCGCCGTCCTGCTCTCCGGCCTCGGCGCCGGCGGCGCCGTCGCGGTGGCCGGCGGCCCGGCCTGGGGGATCGGCGCGGCCGCCGCCGTGCTGGGCGGGGCGATGGCGCTGATGACCGCCGGCACCCCGCCGACCGAGGAGGTCGCGGGTGTCCGCCCCCCGGCGGTGCCCAGCGCCGCGCCGCGGCTCACCGCCGACCCGGCCGGGACCGCCGCCGCGCGGAGCGCCGAACGCCCCACCCCGGGCCCGGTCCGGCCGCCGGCCACCACCGGCCCCGGGTCCGGTGCGACCGGGGCCCCGGCGCCCGGAGCCACCGCCCCGGGCGCCGCCGGCACCCCGCCGACCGCCCCCGCTCCGCCCTCTCCGGCGATGTCCCTCCCGCCGGGGCCGGGCGCCTCCGTCGAGCCCGGCCGCGCCCCCGGGGGAGGTGCTTCCCCGTCGACCACGGCCGGCGGGCCGGAGCAGGTGCCCGGCGGCTGCGAGGTGGGCTACCTGGTCATCAGCCAGTGGGAGGGCCGGTTCGTGGTCCAGCTGCGGATCCGCAATACCGGGCCGGGCGCCGTCACCGGCTGGCGGCTGGTCTGGCCGCTCGCGGCCGGCCAGCACGTCGTTGCCTCCTGGTACGGCACGACCGGCGAGCAGGACGGCTCGGCCCGGCTCACCGACGCCGGCTGGAACGCCCGGATCGATCCTGGTCAGGCCGTCGACTCGGGCTTCGAGGGCAGCTGGGCCGGCGAGAACCCGGCCCCCGCGGTGATGTACCTCAACGGCACGGCCTGCGCGGTGGTACCGAAATGACCCCACCGGTGCCTACCATGGCGTCATGGCGATGAACCTTCGACTCAGCGACGACCAGCAGGAGGCGCTGCGGCAGCGCGCCGAGCAGGAGGGCCGCTCGATGCACTCCGTGGTGCTGCGCGCCATCGACCGCTACCTGGACGAGGAGACCGACCAGGCGGCCGTCCGCCGGCTCGGCGCCAAGTACGCCGCCAAGCACGCGGAGCTGCTGCGCAGGCTCGGCGAGTGACCGCGACGGTGAAGTACCTCACCGTCGCCGAGATCCTGGAGCTCGCCGAGTACGCCTGCCAGGGCCAGGACCCGGGCGTGCGCGACCTCGGCCTGCTGGCCTCCGCCGCGCACCGGCCGCAGTCCCAGATGTTCGGCGTCGAGGCCTACCCCGGGCTGTTCGGGAAGGCCGCCGCGCTGCTCCACTCGCTGGCGGTCAACCACCCCTTCGTCGACGGCAACAAGCGCACCGCCTGGATGAGCTGCGTGGTCTTCCTCGACCTCAACGGCGTCGACATGGCGGACGTCGACCAGGACGCCGCGTACGACCTGGTGGTGGCCGTCGCCGCGGGGGAGCTGGACGAGGTCGCGGTGATCGCGGAGCGGCTGGACGGGCTGCGCCGCTAACACGGATCGCCTCCGCGGGCCGGTAGGCTGGGCGGGTTGTACGACCGCCTGCCGACTGCGGGGCGGGGCCGGGACACCTGCCCTGACCTGCGACGACCCCTCTCGGAGACCGTGAGTACTGCCGCCTCCTCGCCGATGGCCCCCCTGTTCTCGCACGCCGACACCCACGCGTCCCGGCCCGCCGGTACGTCCGCCTCGGCGCACCTGTCCCCGGCCTTCCCCGGCCGTGCCCCCTGGGGCACCGCCGGCAAGCTCCGGGCCTGGCAGCAGGGCGCCCTGGACAAGTACATCGAGAAGCAGCCGCGGGACTTCCTCGCGGTCGCCACCCCCGGCGCCGGAAAGACCACCTTCGCGCTCACCCTGGCCTCGTACCTGCTGCACAACCACCTGGTGCAGCAGATCACGGTCGTCGCGCCCACCGAGCACCTGAAGAAGCAGTGGGCCGAGGCCGCCGCCCGGATAGGGATCAAGCTCGACCCGGCCTACTCCTCCGGACCGCTGTCCAGGGAGTACCACGGCATCGTGGTCACCTACGCGGGCGTGGGCGTCAACCCGATGCTGCACCGCAACCGCACCGAGGCCCGCAAGACCCTCGTGATCATGGACGAGATCCACCACGCCGGTGACTCCAAGTCCTGGGGCGAGGCCTGCTTCGAGGCCTTCGAACCGGCCACCCGGCGCCTCGCGCTGACCGGTACGCCGTTCCGCTCGGACACCAACCCGATCCCGTTCGTCAGCTACGAGGCCGACACCGACGGGCTGCGCAAGTCGGTCGCCGACTACACCTACGGCTACGGGCACGCCCTCGCCGACCACGTCGTCCGCCCGGTGATCTTCCTCTCCTACAGCGGCAACATGCGCTGGCGCACCAAGGCCGGCGACGAGCTGGAGGCCCGGCTCGGCGAACCGATGACCAAGGACCTGATCGCCCAGGCCTGGCGCACCGCGCTCGCCCCGCAGGGCGAGTGGATCCCGGCCGTGCTGCAGGCCGCCGACCGGCGGCTCACCGAGGTCCGCAAGGCCATCCCGGACGCCGGCGGCCTGGTCATCGCCACCGACCAGAACGTCGCCCGCGCCTACGCCAAGCTGCTGCGCGAGATCAGCGGCGAGAAGGTCACCCTGGTGCTCTCCGACGAGGCCGAGGCCTCGAAGCGGATCTCCGACTTCTCCGAGGGCACCTCGCGCTGGATGGTCGCGGTCCGCATGGTGTCCGAGGGCGTCGACGTGCCGCGCCTCAGCGTCGGCGTGTACGCCACCTCGATCTCCACCCCGCTGTTCTTCGCCCAGGCCGTCGGCCGCTTCGTACGCGCCCGCAAGCGGGGCGAGACCGCGTCCGTCTTCCTGCCGACCATCCCGATGCTGCTCTCCTTCGCCAACGAGATGGAGCTGCAGCGCGACCACGTCCTCGACCGGCCGAAGAAGGAGGGTGAAGGCCTCTTCGACGAGGAGGACCGGCTGCTCGCCGAGGCCGAGAAGGCCAACGACGGGCCGGACGGCGGCGGCGAGGAGTTCTCCTACGAGGCGCTCGGCAGCGACGCGGTCTTCGACCGGGTGCTGTACAACGCCATGGAATTCGGGATGCAGGCGCACCCGGGCAGCGAGGAGGAGGAGGACTACCTCGGCATCCCCGGCCTGCTGGAGCCCGACCAGGTCCAGATGCTCCTGCAGAAGCGCCAGCACCGGCAGATCCAGCGCTCCAAGGCCAAGCCCGCCGACGAGGCCGACCTGCTGGAACTGCCCGCCGAGCAGCGGCCGGTGGTCACCCACCAGGAGCTGCGCGAGCTGCGCAAGGAGCTGAACGCGCTGGTCGCCGCCTGGCACCACCGCACCAGCCAGCCGCACGGCACCATCCACAACGAGCTGCGCCGCCAGTGCGGCGGCCCGCTCACCGCCCAGGCCACCGCCAACCAGCTGCGCTCCCGGATCGGCCGGATCCGGGAGTGGGCCACCCAGGGCTGACGCCGCCCCCGCGGGCCCGGCCCGCGGGGGTCGGACCCGGCCCGGGGGAGTCGGGCCCGGCCCGCGGGCCTAGTTGGCGGCGAGCATGTGGGCCAGTTCCTGGTCCAGGTCGGACTCGGACCACTCGGCGCCGAAGGGCACCAGCAGGTCGGTGCGCAGCAGCACCTCGTGCAGGGCGGCGACCCGGGTGGTCAGCAGGGCCTCGCCGCCGGGGGCGCGCAGCAGGATCCGGACCAGGCCCGGATCCTGCTCGTCCGGACAGACGTGGATGTCGCCCTCGCCGGCCGGGGCGCTGATGCCGTCCAGCAGCAGCTCGCGGGAGACCGTCCAGCGCACCGGCGCGTCGCCGGGGAGCAGGAAGGTCAGCTCGACCACCAGCGGGTCGGCGGCGGTGTACGCGACGTCCACCGGGAGGTGGAAGGCCAGGCCGTGCCCGCCGTCCAGCTCCATGGCCAGCCGGGCGGCCAGGGCGGCCGGACGGCCGATGCCGTGCTCCGGCAGCTCCCGGCCGTCCGACATGTCCTGATGACGCATCTCGTTCCCCCGTGTCCACGATTCGGTCGTCGTTTTCACGTCCAAGCCTTCCCGCTTGACCGAACCGTTACATCATTCGACAGTCGGGGAGGAAATTCCGCACATAGGGTGGTAAGAAATAGGCGGTTCGGCGGTGGACGACCTACCGGGGAAAGTGATATGTGGGGATTTCGGCTGCGGAACACGCGCGTCCCCGTTCTGACGGCGCTCGCCGAGCGCTGGCGCGAGGCCGGCCGGCTGGAGGAACGCGAACGCATCGCGCGTGAGGTGCACGACACCATCGCGCAAGAACTCGCCGGGATCGCGATGCTGGCCCGGGCCGCCGACGGCGCGCTCACCGGTGAGGGTGCCGGCCACGAGGTGGCCCGCGAGCGGCTGCGCACCCTGCACCGCACCACCGTGCTTGCCCTCGGCCACGCCCAGGACCTGACCGCCGGCGCCGCCGTCTCCGAACTGGCCGAGGGCGGCCTCGTCCCCGCGCTGGAGCAGTACGTCGAACTGTGCCGCCGTCACATGGTGGCGGCCCGTCAACTCCTGGACATGGGGCCGGGGGTCGGGTGGTTGAGCGAGCCGCGGGTGCCCGAGATCCGACTGCGGGTCAGCGGCGCGCGGCGCCGGCTGCCGCTGCCGGTGGAGAGCGTGGTGCTCTGGTCGATGCGGGAAGGCATCTCCAACGCGATCCGGCACGCCGCGGCCGAGCGTGTCACCGTCGACCTCGACCACCTGCCGGACCGGCTGCGCGCCTCGGTGCGCGACGACGGCGTCGGCCTGGCCGCAGGCCGGGGCGGTTCGGGCGGCAGCGGAATCGGCCTGGACGGGCTGCGCCGACGGGTCGTCGGACTCGGCGGCCGGATGGTGGTGGAGGGCGGTGCGGGCGGCGGTACCACACTGCGGGTGGAATTCGAGTATTCGACACGCGGGCCGCGGAAAACGTCCAGACGATTTGTCTGACCATATTTCCGCCCTGCCATACTGTTCCCCCTTCCCCCACCAGCACCACACAGGAGCCGCGGCATGCCTGGGCCGGACTCGAAGTCGATCCGGGTCGTGGTGGTCGACGACCACCCGGCGATCCGGCTCGGCGTACGCGCCATGCTCGCCTGCGAGTCCGACATCCGGCTGGTCGGCGAGGCCGCCGGCGACGACGAACTGCTCGACCTGATGGCCGCCCTGCGCGGCGACGACCGGCCCGACGTCGTCCTGCTCGACATGCACCTCGGCGCCGGACTCTTCCAGGGCGTCGACCTGATCCGCTCCCTGATCTCCCTCGCCGACCCGCCCGCCGTCCTGGTACTCAGCGCCTTCGCCGCCGAACAGGACATCTTCGCCGCGATCGACGCCGGCGCCTCCGGCTTCCTCGGCAAGGAGACCGCCGCCGAAGGCCTCGTCTCCGCCGTCCGGGCCGCCGCCCGCGGCGAATCCGTCCTCGGGCCGGTCGCCGTCACCCGGCTGCTGCGGCGGATGCGCAACGCCGCGCCCAGCCTCTCCCGGCGCGAGGTCGAGGTGCTGCAGCTCCTCGCCGACGGGCTGTCCAACCGTCAGATCTCCTCCCAGCTCTTCATCAGCGAGGCCACCGCCAAGAGCCACCTGACCAACATCTACGCCAAGCTCGGCGTGGAGAGCCGCGGCGCCGCGGTCGCCGCGGCCATCAGGGAGGGCCTGCTGCGGGTCGGCTGAGAGCCGTTCGCCGCACGGGTCATGCGCCGGCAAAGAAACCGTGGAGACATCGCGGAGATCATCCGCTACTGTTCGGCGTGCCCAGGCGTGAGCGGGCCTCCACGGGGGGACGCGGCCTGACAACCGTTCAGTCAGTGAGACGGCTTGTCCCGATTTGCGGCGAGCCGTCAGGAGGAGTGCCACCGTGTCGTACCAGAACAACCCCGAGCTGTCCGACAAGTCGAAGCTCGTCGCCGGTCTGCTGCAGATCTTCCTCGGCACCCTCGGCATCGGCCGCTTCTACACCGGCCACGTCGGCATGGCCGTCGCCCAGCTCCTCACCTGCGGTGGCCTCGGCATCTGGTCGCTGATCGACGGCATCCTCTTCCTCGTCAGCGACGACCGCACCGACGCCCAGGGCCGCAAGCTGCGCGCCTGACCCGTGCCGCACCACCGCGACACCCCCCACCCCCGCCGGGCACCCGGCGGGGGTGGCCGCGTTCGCGCCGCGGCCCCGCCGCTCGCCGTCCTCGGCGCCGGCCTCGCCGGGGCGGCGTACCTCTACGGGCGCGACCCGCACCTGCCCGGGCAGTGGCTGCCCTTCTGCCCGTGGCGGCGGATCACCGGCCTGCAGTGCCCCGGCTGCGGCGGCACCCGCATGACGTACGACCTGCTGCACGGCGACCTCGCCACCGCCTGGCACGACAACGCCGCCCTGCTGCTGGCCCTCCCGCTGGTCGCACTCCTCTACCTCACCTGGCTCCGCCACGGCCTCGCCGGCCGCACCTGGCGCTTCCGCCCCGGCCGCCCGACCGTCGCCCTGATCCTGGGCACGGCCCTGGCCTGGACGGTGCTCCGCAACCTGCTCGCGTGACCGCCGCCGCCCCGCGGCGGACACCCGGCTCCGCCGGGCGCAGCCGGCTGCGCCCGGCGGGCTGCGCCTGCGGCGGGCGTATCGGGCTGCGGCGGGTGGGGTGTCCGGAGTGCGGAGTGGGGTCGAACTTTCGTTCGAATTTCGTGGCGGGTATGGGTCAATTCGTCCCTAGTCAAATCTCGAATCTGCGACGATCCAGATCGGATTTTGGACAAGCACTTCCGCAGTACACCTTCGGTTCACTACTTTCTCCCCACGCTCACTCGAAGCCCACCCCGACCGAGACGAGCCCGCAGAGCATGTGCGCTCGTCGATGGCGCCGACGCATGCGCTCCAGCGCGGACACCCACCTGCGCGCGACAACCTCCGTCCCGGCCCCGGTAGTTGCCGGCGGGCCGGCGACGCCGCGGAAAGGAATTGCGCGTCGTGACTGCTGAGACTTCCCAGACGCTGGACAGAGGCGTCCGGGTACTGAAACTGCTTGCCGACTCCGAGCGCGGGCTGACCGTCACCGAGCTCGCCGCCCGGCTCGCGGTCAACCGCACCGTCGTCTACCGCCTGCTCGCCACGCTGGAGCAGCACGGGCTGGTCCGCCGGGACATCGGCGGCCGGGCCCGGGTCGGCCTGGGCGTGCTGCGCCTGGCGCACCGGGTGCACCCGCTGCTTCGTGAGGCGGCGCTGCCGGCGCTGCGCAGTCTGGCCGAGGACCTGGGTGCGACGGCGCACCTGACCCTGGTGGACGGCAACGAGGCGCTGGCGGTGGCGGTGGTCGAGCCGACCTGGACCGACTTCCACGTCGCGTACCGGACCGGGCTGCGCCACCCGCTGACCGAGAGCGCGGCGGGCCGGGCGATCCTGGACGCGCGGACCTTCCCGAACCAGCGCCGTCCGGAGCAGGGCTTCGTGATCACCCGCGCGGAGGAGCAGTCCGGCGCCAGCGGGGCCGCGGCGGCCCTGCTCGGGCTGAGCGGGATCGAGGGCAGCGTCGGTGTGGTGATGCTCAACGGCCTGGTGCCCGAGCGGGTCGGCCCGCGCGTGGTGGAGGCGGCGACCGAGGTGGCCGACGCGCTCCGCTGAGCCGCGGCCCGGCCGTGTGCTGAGCCTTTGTCGCGGGGGCGCTCCGGCGTGGTTGGATGCGGGTTGTGTCTGCTCAGAAGCTGCCCGCGTTCGTGACCGCGCCGAAGACCCGCGCCCTGGCCCTGTGCTCGCTGATGGTGTGCGTGCTGCTCCTGGTGGGGGCGTTCGTCCCGCTGCCGTTCACGCTGACGCAGCCGGGGGTCACGGTGGACACCCTGGGGGAGTACCAGGGCAAGCAGGTGATCACGATCAGCGGTGCGCCCGTGCGGACCACCACGGGGCAGCTGCGGGCGACGACGATCTCGGCGACCAACCCGGACCAGAAGCTGAGCCTGCGCCGGGCGCTGGAGGCGTGGGCCAACGAGGACGAGGCGCTGCGCCCGACCGACCAGGTCTACCCCGAGAGCGATCCGGCGGACGCGCAGGAGGAGACCCAGCGGCAGATGACCGAGTCGCAGGACGCGGCGACGCTGGCGGCGCTCGGCTATCTCCACCTGTCGCCGTCCCAGGTGAAGGTGACGGTGAACCTGGGCGACATCGGCGGGCCGAGCGCCGGGCAGATGATCGCGCTGGGGATCATCGACAAGCTGGACGGTGACGGCAAGGGCGGCGACCTGACCGGCGGCATGGTCGTGGCGGGCACCGGCACGGTGGACGCCGACGGCCGGATCGGCGCGGTGGGCGGGGTGCCGCTGAAGACGCTGGCGGCGGCCCGGGACGGTGCCACGGTCTTCCTGGTGCCGTTGGGCGAGTGCGCGGAGGCCCGGGTGAACACCCCGGAGGGCCTGCGCCTGGTCCCGGTCGAGACGCTGGCCGGCTCGGTCGCCGCGCTGATCGCCCTGCACTCCGGGAGTGGCACCGTCCCGCACTGCTGATCCGTGGCCGGTGGTCCGTGTCCGGGTCAGAGCCCGAACGCGGCCGTGGTGATGTCGTCGCCGATCCGGGTGCGCAGCTGCGCCGCGGCCTGGGCTAAGCGGTGCGCCTGGGTCATCGGCAGGGAGAGCGAGACCGCGGCTATCCCGCTGCCCAGCACGATCGGGACGGCGGCGCCGGCGAAGCCCAGCAGGTACTCCTGGTACTGGGTGATCGGCGCGGCCCGCTGCGGGCCCTGCCGGGGCAGCAGCGGCAGGTGGGCGGGGTCGCGCAGGGTGTACGGGGTGAACGGGACCATCGGGTAGCGGGCCAGGTGGGCCCGGCGCTCCTCGGCGGACATCAGGGCGAGCAGGGTCTTGCCGGCGGAGTGGGCGTGGGCGGCCGCGCGGAAGCCGCGGGCGTCGACGGTCGGGGCGCCGGGTGCGGCGGCGGCGGCGACCAGTTCGACCTCGTCGTGTTTGTACCAGGAGAAGTAGACGGCCGCGGAGAGTTCGTGGGCGAGCCGGCCGAGCAGGCGGTTCAGCCGGGTGCGGCCGGCCGTCGGACTGTCCTCCCGAGCCAGTCCGGCGACTGCCGGGCCGGTCAGGTAGCGGCCGTCGACCCGTTCCAGGTACTGGTCGTGGACCAGGGTGCGCAGCAGGTGGTAGGCGGTGCCGAGGGCCAGCCCGGTGTCCCGGGCGAGCTGCTTGGCGGTGGCGCCGGCCGGGTGGCAGGCGGCCGCCTCCAGCAGCCTGAGGGCGCGTTGGGCGGAGGTGATCAGCGTGGGTGTCTCCGCGGTGGGGGCCGTCGACCCGGCGGTGCGGCTCCGCGGTGCGACGGTCTTCTGTGGGTTCATGGCTGCGATCTTCGCGTGCACAGTCGCCGGGCATATGCCAAAAATCGCACGATGGTCGCAGACCCGCCCGGAAGGCCCGGAATGGCCGGTATGCCGGGCCCGTCCGGGTTCACTCGCCCGCGGCCTGCTCCACCAACGGCAGGATCCGGTACGGCACGGGGTTCTCCAGGGCGATCGCGGTGGAGGCCCGGACGATCCCCTCGAAGCCCACCACCCGGTCGATCACCCGCTGCAGGTCGGCGTTGGAGCGGGCCACGATCCGCACCAGCATGTCGCCGTGGCCGGTGATGGTGTGCAGCTCCAGCACCTCCGGCACCGCCGACAGGTGGGCGCGGACGTCCGCGCCCTGGCCCTGGGAGATCTCCAGGGTGGCGAACGCGGTCACCGGGTACCCGAGCGCCGCCGGGTCCACCTGCGGGGCGAAGCCCCCGATCACGCCCTTCGCCTGCAGCCGGTCCAGCCGGGCCTGCACGGTGCCGCGGGCCACCTGGAGCCGGCGCGAGCACTCCAGCACGCCGATCCTGGGCTCCTCGCTGAGGAGTCTGATCAGTTTTCCGTCGAGCGCGTCGATCGCATCGCTCGGAGAGTGCACGGTCGCTCCGTCCCTTGGGCAAAGTGTCCAGCGTCGCCTGCCATTTTCCGGTCCGACGGCACAGCTTGACCAGGAGGAATCGGAACAGTTGCGCAACCCCGCGGTGCGCGCCACGCTCCTCCACACCCCGCGGTGCGGGCCCCCACACCGGGCCGCGGGACACCCTGGGGAGGGACCGCCGTGACCGACATCTTCACCGCGCCGACGTACCTCGCACTCGACGACGACCCGTTCGAGCCCTGTGCCGGGCTGGACGCCGTCGTCCTCGCCGTACCCGACCCCGGCCGCAGCGCCGAGCTCTACCGCACCGCCCTGGCGCTGCGCTGCACCGCCCACCACCCGGGGCTCGGCAGCTACCTGATGGAGGGCCCGGGCCTGCGCCAGCTGCTGGTGCCCGGCAGCGGCGGCGTGGTCGACCTCGCGCTGCGGGTCGACGACGCGTACGCCGCCTTCGACTATGCCGTGGACCGCGGCGCCGACCCGGTCACCGAGCCGTACGAGAGCGGCGACCACTGGGGCACCGTGGTGCTGGCCACCGTCGCCCTCGGCCCGGCCACCCACACCCTGGTCGACCGCGGCCGCTACCTCGGCCCCTACCTGCCCGGGTACGTCGCGCTCTGAGGCCCGGGCCGCCGGCCGGTCCGAGGCCTGTGCCGGCGGCCGACCTGAGGCCCGTGCCGCCGGCCGGTCAGCCCGGGACGGTCTGGACGTCCGGCGGGTGGCCGTTCCAGGTGACGAAGACCGAACTGGTGCGGCCGTCCTTGGAGAAGTCGATCCGCATCCACTGGTCGCCGTGCCAGATCTGCATCTGCCAGCCCGCCTCCGGCGTCGCCGAGACCAGGTCCGCGCGGTCCTGGCGCAGGTCCAGGGCGACCCGGCCGCCGGGGACGGCGTAGCTGTGCACCGAGGCGGTGGGGCTGGGCTTGCGGGTGGTGGGTGTGGCGGGCGTGGCGGGCGTCGAGGGCTTGCTCGGCGGGGGAGCCGAGCTGACCGGGACGGCCGCCTGGGTGGTCGCGGTGGCGCCGGTGGTCGGCGGGTCGGTCGGCGACCCGCTGCCCGGCGACGGGTGGGCCGAGGGCAGCGGGAGCGCCACCGGCTGCTCGAACACCGTGTCGGCCAGCACCGCGTGCACGCCGAACCAGGACAGCGCCACCGCCGCCCCGGTGGCCGCCGCCCAAGCGCCCAGTTGCACCAGTCCGCTTCGCATCGCGGGCCATCCTGCCGCATGCCCGTCCCCGGCAGGTCAGCGGCCCTGGCAATCGGAAGAAACGTTGCGGAAAACGTCCAGAAGCCGTTGTGAATCGTGCTGCCGGTACCCGAGGTACAGACCATTCCAACCCGATGCCGTACCGTGCAGGGCCATGGCAACAGTGCTCGTGGTCGAGGACGACCCGTTCGTCCGCTCCGCCCTCATCCGCCACCTGTCCGAGACCGGCCATGCGGTGCGCAGCGTCGGGACGGCCCTGGAGGCGCTGCGCGAGGTCGCCCAAGTCGGGTGCGACCTGGTCATCCTCGACCTCGGACTGCCCGACCTGGACGGCAGCGAGGCGCTCAAGATGATCCGCGGCCTGACCAACGTCCCGGTGATCATCTCCACCGCCCGGGACGACGAGGCCGAGATCATCCGGCTGCTGAACGACGGCGCAGACGACTACCTGGTGAAGCCGTTCTCCCCCGAACACCTGACGGCCCGGATGACGGCCGTGCTGCGCCGGCTCGGCGGCGGCGCCGTCACCGCGCCGCCGGTCCTGCGGGTCGGCGGCCTGGCCATCGACCCGCAACGGCGCGAGGCCGTACTCGACGGCAGGCCGCTCGACCTGACCCGCCGGGAGTTCGACCTGCTGGCCTTCCTCGCCGCCCGGCCCGGGGTGGTCGTGCCGCGCCGGGAGATCCTCGCCGAGGTCTGGCGGCAGACCTACGGCGGCGACCAGACCATCGACGTCCACCTGTCCTGGCTGCGCCGCAAGCTCGGCGAGACCGCCTCCAGGCCGCGCTACCTGCACACCGTGCGGGGCGTCGGCGTCCGGCTGGAAGCCCCGGGCGGGCCGGTGGGGTGCACGACATGAGCCGTTTCACGGGGGACGGGCCGGCCGGGGGCCGGCCCATAGCACTGCGCAGGTCGCTGCGGTGGGCGATGGTGAAGGCCGCGGTGGCCGGCACCGTCATGGTCGCGCTCGCCTTCCTGATCCCGCTCGGGCTGATGGTCCAGCAGACCGCCCGCGACCGGGCGTTCACCGCCGCCGAGCGGCAGGCCGCCGCGATCGGTCCGGCCCTCGCGATCACCACCGACCAGGACGCCGTCGCCCGGGCGCTGGCCTCCACCGACGCGGGCGCGCAGGACCGGATCGCCGTCCACCTGCCGGCCGGCGCGGTGGTCGGCGAGGGCCGGGTCGCCGCCGTCGACCTGTCCGCCGCGGTCGAGCACGGCCGGGCCGGCACCGTCCGCGCCCCCGGCGGCTTCGCGCTGCTCCAGCCGTTCGCCGTCGACAACGGCCAGGTCGCCGTGGTCGAGGTGTACGTCGCCGACGGGGACCTGACCCGGGGCGTGGGCACGGCCTGGCTGGTGCTCTCCGGCGTCGCGCTCGCCCTGGTCGCGCTGTCGGTCGTGGTCGCCGACCGGATGGGCGGACGGATCGTCATGTCGGCCCGGCGGCTGGCGGGAGCGGCGCGCTCGCTCGGCTCCGGCAACCTGACGGTCCGGGTGCCGGTCACCGGCAAGGCGGCCTCCGGCGCGCCGGAGGAGCTGATCGAGGCCGGACACGCGTTCAACGCGATGGCCGACCGGGTGGTGCGCCTGCTGGCCGCCGAGCGCGAGCTGGCGGCCGACCTCTCGCACCGGCTGCGGACGCCGCTGACGGTGCTCCGGCTGAACGCCGCCTCGCTCGGCGACGGCGACGCCGCCGACGCGACCCGGCACGCCGTCGAGCAGCTGGAGCGCGAGGTCGACCAGATCATCCGCACCGCGCGCCGCGACCCGGAGGACGCGCCGCCGGTGGTGCTCGGCTGCGACGCCGTCGACGTGATCCGGGAGCGGGTCGGCTTCTGGTCCGCGCTCGCCGAGGACGAGGGCCGGGCCTGGCAGCTGGCCGGCGCCGAGCGGCCCGCGCCGGTACCCGTCCAGCGCGGCGACCTGGCCGCGGCGGTGGACGCGCTGCTCGGCAACGTCTTCCGGCACACCGCGATCGGCACCGCGTTCTCGGTGGACCTGCTGGTCACCGAGAGCTCGGTGATCGTCCTGGTCGGCGACGCGGGCCCGGGCTTCACCGACCCGGCGACCGCGATCGAGCGCGGCGCGGGACACGGCGGGGAGGGGTCCACCGGGCTCGGCCTCGACATCGTCCGCAAGCTCGCCGAGGCCACCGGCGGCGACGTCGCGCTCGGCCGCTCGGCGGTGCTCGGCGGGGCGGAGATCCGGCTGCGCCTGCAGACCCGGAGCGAGGCCGCACCGCTGCCGCGGCAGAGCCGGCGTCGGCTGACGCGGAGGAATTGAGCGCGTTCTGTGCGGCTTCGCCCGCCTGCCTTAAAGGAGGCGTAAGCCGGGGCTACGAGTGCCTGAGCAGGGCGATCCGGGGGTGTCGGGGCCGCTAGCGTCCTGCGGGACGAGGTCGCCGATCACGGAGGTACGCCGAGCATGACGAGCCAGCCCACCCGACGTGCAGGACACCGCCGGCGCAGCCGGAAGGGCGTGGTGCTCGGCGCGTCCGCCGTCGCCGCCGCGATCGTCGCGGGCGGCGTGGTCGCCCTCGCGTCCTCCGCGAGCGCCGCGTCGATCGGCGCGGCGTACAGCCGTACCAGCGTCTGGGAGTCCGGCTACACCGGCCAGTACCTGGTCAACAACCCCACCTCGGGCCCGATCGACGACTGGACGCTGAGCTTCGACCTCCCGGCCGGCGCGCAGATCTCCTCGCTGTGGAACGCGGGCTTCACCGTCTCCGGCAGCCACGTCACGGTGAAGCCGGAGAACTGGAACAAGCGGATCGAGGCCGGCAAGTCGGTCAACGTCGGCTTCGTCGTCCAGGGCTCGGGCGCCGCCCAGGGCGAGCCCGGCAACTGCCTGATCAACAACGTCTCCTGCACCGCCGGCACCGGCCCGGCGCCGACGCCGTCCGGCCGGCCCACCACCGCCGCGCCCACGCCGAGCGCCTCCACCGCCGCCCCCACCGCGACCAGGACCAGCCCGGCCCCGACCGCGACGAAGACCACCCCCGCGCCGACGCCGACCGCCACCTCGACGCCCGCCCCGACCACCGGCGGCCGCTTCGCGCCGTACGTGGACACCTCGCTCTACCCGGCGTTCGACCTGGTCGGCACCGCCAAGGCGACCGGCGTGAAGACCTACAACCTGGCCTTCCTGGTCTCCGGCGGCGGCTGCGTGCCCAAGTGGGGCGGGGTCACCGATCTGACCGCCGACGCGGTCGCCGGCCAGATCGGCGCGCTGCGGGCGGCCGGCGGCGACGTCCGGGTGTCCTTCGGCGGCGCCAACGGCAGCGAGCTGGCGACGGCCTGCTCCTCGGCCGCCGAGCTGGCCGCCGCCTACCAGAAGGCGGTGGACGCCTTCGGCCTGACCAAGGTCGACTTCGACGTGGAGGGCGGCGCGCTCGGCAACACCGCCGCCAACACCCGCCGCGCCCAGGCCATCGCCCAGCTGCAGAAGACCGCCGCCGGCAAGGGCCGCACCCTCGACGTCTCCTTCACCCTGCCCGCGCTGCCCACCGGCCTGACCCAGGACGGCATCAACCTGGTCGGCGGAGCCAAGGCCGCCGGCGTCGACATCGGCGCCGTCAACATCATGGCGATGGACTACGGCGACGGCGTCGCCCCGAACCCGCAGGGCCGGATGGGCAAGTACGCGATCGACGCGGCCACCGCCACCCAGGCGCAGGTCAAGAGCGTGCTCGGCCTCTCCGACGCCGCCGCGTGGGCGAAGACCGCGGTCACCCCGATGATCGGCGTCAACGACGTCGCCACCGAGGTGTTCACCGTGGCGGACGCCACCCAGCTCGCCGAGTTCGCCAAGACCAAGCACCTGGCCTGGCTGGCCATGTGGTCCGGCACCCGCGACAAGGCCTGCCCCGGCGGCGCCAAGGCGTACGCCGACGCCACCTGCAGCAGCATCGACCAGCAGCCGCTGGCCTTCACCAAGGCGTTCGGCGCCTACACCGGCTGACCCGGTCCCCGCCCGTCCGGGCGCGGGCGGCCCGGCCCCCCCCCCGGGGCGGGGGGGGGGGGCCCCGGGGGGGGCCCGGGGGGGGCCCCGCCCCCCCGGGGGGGGGGCCGCGGGGGGGGGGCGCGCCCGCGGGG